>CAIMOS010000189.1 GCA_903843135.1 uncultured Ignavibacteriales bacterium
AAGACGCAAAGGCGCTAAGTTAATAGCACTGCGTCTTTGCTCCTTTGCAGCTTTGCGTGAAACCGTTCTCGCCAAGACGCAAAGGCGCTAAGTTAATAGCACTGCGTCTTTGCTCCTTTGCAGCTTTGCGTGAAACCGCTCTCGCCATGACGCAAAGGCGCTAAGTTAATAGCACTGCGTCTTTGCTCCTTTGCAGCTTTGCGTGAAACCGCTCTCGCAGATACGCCAATTTAAATTTTTAAATCTCCTGCGATAATTCATATATTAGCGGAATAATTATCTTACTTTAACAGTTAACAGACCGGGAACCATTTGATCGGCAACATATTTGCCAAATTAGGCAGAATAGCGATGAACACTGTCCAGGAAGTTGGACAGATCGGACAGCTTTTTTTTGAAATAGTTCTGTCCTTCCCAAAAATTCCAAAGAACCGCAAACTGTTGTTCTTCCAGATGGAACACATAGGCGTTAATTCCCTGCCATTGGTTCTCATCATTGCCGTGTTTACGGGAATGGTTTCCGCCTGGCAGGCTGCTTACCAGTTAAAAGGTATAGCCCCGATGTCATTCCTGGGCGCAGCGGTCAGCCGTGCTGTTATTACCGAACTCGGCCCTGTTTTAACGGGTATTGTTATCGCTGGCCGCGTCGGCGCTTCTATTGCCGCCGAACTCGGCACAATGAAAGTAACCGAGCAGATAGATGCTCTTGAGACGATGGCCATAAGCCCCGTGCGTTACCTTGCTATGCCCCGCGTAGTCGCCTCAATCATTATGATGCCGATAATACTTATATTTGCAAATACAATCGCCATCATAGGCGCTTATTTTGTTTCCAACTACTTCCTTGATGTTTCCTACAATGTGTTTTTTGAATCAGTAAAAAGATATTTCGCTCCCGCTGATTTCTTTTCCGGACTTATTAAGACGGTCTTTTTTGGTATGGTGACCTCCCTGCTGGGCTGTCATATCGGGTTAAGGACGGAAGGCGGCGCGGAAGGTGTGGGCCTTTCAACAATCAGGTCATTCGTTCTTTCGGCTATATCAATACTGATTCTCGACTTCGTACTCTGGATGCTGCTTTTCAGTTCGAACTAAAAATCAGTATCAGTTCCAGTCTCAGTAACAACGGAGGGACCGGACTGTTTGCTTTCAGTTCCGTTTTGCATTATCAAAATGAAATAACCTGTTTGTCCGGGGGTAGTGAAGAAAGCAATTTATCCAGCACACCGCCTGGCGAGCAATACGGAACAAATATCTTTTCTGCTAATTCGGTTATTAATCGGTCTCTGTGTAAAGCGGTCTGCTGATTGACTCGTTTGTTTTTTTGTTCGAAAGGGGTAATGATCAATAACCGATCCTTATTTAACTCTGTAAGGATTTCTTCGCTCCATCGTTTTTTCATCCCCCGCGCCAGCACCATCATTAACGGCTGATCCCCCTTGAGCAAATAATGCATCACGTCTTTTTCAATTTTAGAATGGAACCCGGAAACAACACACACGCCTTTATCCCTCTGCTCAATTGCCCAGTCATAAGTTTTAAGAATGATGCCCGAAGGCACTTTTCGGGAACAGAGAAAGCCGGTTTTGGGGAGCTTGAGGATAGATAGATTGCCGAGGTGATACATCAGCCGGGATTATAAGAATTTTTAAGTTTGGAGCTTTTGGGTGTTATCTTCTGCAGCTTTTTGGGGGAGTTTATCTTTCCATATTTTACAATAGAGGAACTTTTCCGTTGGCTCTGTGATATGGATTTGGGTTCAGGTATGGCTAGTCCTCTCTTCATTCCAAACTTGATTACAAATTCTTTTTCTTCTTCAAGATACTTTAACGCTTCTTCCTTCGTGTCGCCGATTGCATAGCAGGATCCCCGCCCAAGTTCGGGGTGGGTGGCCATCCAGGAATTATCCGCGGGTTCATATTCAAGCTCGATCTTATAAGGTAATCCGAGATAATATTTCAGGGTTTTGCTTTTCATAATCTTATCAAATTTTTGTTAAAATAATATCAGAAGTTCTCAGTCAGTAACAATCTCTGTGAATACCGGGGCGTCTTTTTTCTAAATAAACAAATTAATCGATTCTTTTTTAAGCTCATTAAGATAACTTAAAATACATTCTTCAAGTTTCTGTAATGTAACAGCAGTTTGATTTAAGCAGATTTTTAATACTTTGTCGCTGCAAAAATTATGCGTCTTTGCTTTAACAATTAAATTATCCATATCGATATGCGGCAACAACTTTAACATGATTTCTTCCAGGCAAATGATTCGGCCTTTCAATCTTGATTGTATTTCGGTGAGATTTGAGCGGCTTAAGGATATTAATGCCCTTTTGTCACCGGTTAATATGTAAAATTCCTCGAAAGGGAGGTTAATTGAAAAGAGAATTTGTTCTCCGGAATCAATATCATCAATCTCGGAAAGAGAATTAACTAAATCTTCAGAGAAAAAATCGTCCGGAATGGGAGAGTAATTATTAATAAAAGATAATGCCTCGTTTATTGTGAGGAGGGAATGATTTTGTTTAATCTTTTTATCTCCCTTTAGCATATGCGGCAAGGAAGGCAAATAATAGATATCGCTCACATTGTCATTGAAAAGTGTCTCAATTCTTCCCAGAACCCCCATGCACGAAAGTTTCAGGAGTATATCATTATCGATAAAGATTTTCAAATTATTCCCCGGTTAAGCCAGTAATCCTCTCAAAAAATTCCCGATCTTCTCCGGAAAGTTCATCCAGTTTTAGATGCTCTGCCATCTTTGATTTAATAACCGCGGCCGCATCCGCGTTTGGATTCAATATATTAAGTGCTTTTGATACAGTCGGAAATGTTTTATCACGATAAGCAGTCATCAAAGCAACCTGACCAGGATCAACCTGCAATAACCGGGCACACTCCCTGGCAACATTTGCGATTTTGAAAGGATTGCTCATGATTGTCTTAGAAGGAAGATTGTTTATATCATTTATCAGGAACTCAATGGCATAGTTATTCGCTTGTTCTTCTTCTGAATTATTTAGCTCGGAAATATCTGTATCGATAATCCCGTTTTCTGAATCTGAAAGATGCCCAAGAAATATATGCCCTAATTCGTGTGCAAGAATAAATAATAACCAGGCATCCTGTGCCCTTTTGCTTGAAACAACAATGATTGGCCGTCCATTTATTTTATAAGTCATGCCATCGAATTTTGGAACCTTAGCCGGTATTTTAGATATATAAACTACCGGGATTCCTTTACTCCAGAGAAAATCTGTTAATCCCGCGAGATCAAGGAATTTGTTTCTTGTAAAATATTCGCGGCGCATTTCGGAGCTGGTTGATGGATTTATTTCAATTTCGTTGCCAAATGATTTGAATACGACTTTGGACAGCTTTGCAGATATTGAATTGGGGAAAAATTGGTCCGCTAACGAGCCTTGTCTATTCCTCGTCTTAAACCTAATTTCTATGGGGGTTTTAAGCGCTAACGTAGCGCCAGTATCAAGAAGTTCAGATAAACCGACTGATAAATTTTTTGCGATGGTGCTTGCTGTTTGAATAAACCCTGCTTTTGTAGTCAGCATTTCATCGTTCCACCATTCCGGCAGAAGAACTTCGTGAATGTATCTCTTGTCTATACCAAGTTCTTTTAAGCGTAAATAAATGTTACTCAGATTATATGCGGCTGTTGACTCCATTTGGGGATGTGAAAAATCTATAAAAATATTAATATATTACCGTATAATATAATATTTTTTAACTTTATAGCATTTTGTTACAGATGCACGACCCGCAAATCAGGCAAATACTGAAGAACGAATTAAAAAATCAGTACAAAGATGTACAGGATACCATTTTTTGGGACGAATTTGAGGTGCAGAACGGTTTGGCGCGCATTGACCTTGCCGTAATTAACGGGTCGCTTGACGGCTATGAAATAAAAAGCGGACAGGATAGTCTGGCACGGCTTGTGGGGCAAATGCGCCACTATGACTTAACTTTTGAAAACTTATCAATTGTCATTGAATCCGTGCATCTCAACAATACTATAAAAACAGTACCGGCACACTGGGGAGTTTTGGAGATAGAACGGGACGGGTATTTAAATATTGTAAGAAAAGGAACCGCCAATACCGGAATTACCAAAGAGGCGGTTACTTCTCTGTTGCGAAAAGATGAAATGGTTCGGATGCTTCTGGCAAATAATATTGCGCATAGGAAAACGAGCAACAGAGACTATTATATTAAATCCATCGCAGATAATTTTCGAAAGGAAACGATTCTTAACTACGTACGCTCAGCGCTTAAAGACCGCTTCGCCTCTGCAAGTTGATTTAACACAACCATTATATGGTGCAGGATACCTACCCACCGCCAAGAAGTTAGATTACCCGGTTTCCTTTTCTGGGTTGCACATTTATGGATGAATTTGTCGCCCTCACAATGATCTATACCATAGTACTGGGGTGAATTTACCAGCGCCTCAGCAATATCGAAAAATTGCCTGAACCCGTGTTGCCGTGTACCGCGCCCTCTGTAAATGTAATAACTGTCTTCATAAGTATACCGGATGCTCGCGCTTGCATTCATCCCGGGCGAGTCGAATTCCGTAAAAACAGGGTGGGTAATAGCATAGTCAGAGTAGGTCGGTATCCGGGAAACACCGCGTCTTATTAGCTCATTCCACAGCAGCCAATTTTGCCGGCGGATAATATGAACCTGATCCGGGGAAAAAGCAACCAAGTCCGCAGGGAAACTTCCCCCGGAGAGAATAACGCTGCGCCAGTCGAATCTCAAAATAATATCTTCTAGTGCACGCAGACAGTAATGTGCCAAGTCATTCAGGTTTGTATCTATCAAACTTCGCAAATCAAATATAAGGTCAATATTTTCCGGCGCGAGGTGGTTTAATGTCGCGTTTATCACCTGATTTAACTGTGCCGTGTCGAATCCGGATCGGTTAATTCTCAGACCCATTTCTAATTCTAAATTTTCTGCTTCGAGGACAATAAGATTGTTGAACTTTACCGCGGCGCCCGCATTTATAACTGGTATGCAGCGGTATCCAGCGCCGTTCAATTCGCGCAGCAAATAGACGATAGGGTGCAAACCATTTATAGTTTCAGTACATTCTGCAAACATATATCCGTCAATTATTATCGGTTGAGCGGTACCCCATAATTTAAAGTAACCGATTATCTTATTTATGTGTTGTTGTAGTTTCTCTTTAGAATCTGGCACAATATCTATCAGGGGAGTAACTCCGGATTTTAATACAGGGACAAGAGAGCCAATCGACTGAAACTCTGCCTTTTTGCTTTTTAATATCGGAACGTAATGAAATGAGTCGGTCATAAAATATCTTCTATCTGTTCATAAAATATGATTATTTTATTCATCCCCTCCCCCTTTCCCCATTCGGTGTTTGATGTCGTAGTTGATGATAAAATCAAGCTCACCTTCTTTAAGGCCGTAGTGCTCGGCTAATACTTTATCTGTTTCATCGATTATCAATTCGGATTGACTATGGTAAAATTCATACCGGATAACTATGCCGGTGTTTTTATAATATGTTTCTTTTCTTAATGAATTTGATTGGAAATTTCGTGAAATATCTTTACCCAAAGCTTTCAACTTTCTAGCAGTTAACGAATTTTTTTCCGTGAAAACACAGGTAAAGTTTAGCGTGCAGGTTATGTTTTAGAAAAAGTTTTACGATTACTTTTTTTTGTTTTATTTGTTTTGACAGTTTTCGAAGGGCATTTTCATCATTTTCGGTTGGTGTTCCAATGGTAAGCTGGTCTTTGAATTCCCGGGCAAGTTCTTTTCTTATTTTAAGGGCATAAGCATTATCAACAACTTGTTCCTCGGCGTGAGTGAAGTACTCTCTTACTAATTCTGTTGGCGCTTTTTGCATACCCACAAGGAGCCGGCAGGCATTATTCTCCCCGCCTTCCCATAGATCAATTTTAGCGGCCACTTCTTTCCACCCACGGAGATTGAAGTAGCCCACGCAAAAATCAGACCTGTAAGAAACATCTAATGTGTCTTTCAGTCCCTGGACTAAAAAGTTTTCAATATTATCATATATTTTAGGCATAACTCTTAACCTATATTCTTTATTCCGGACCCGTTAATTTTGATTATTAAATTCCCCGGATTGAACAAAAAAGTTTGATATAAAATTGAATTGTGTTTTTAGAAAAACCGATCATTTAAAAGAGTGAATCTTATTCCGGCAAAAGACTCTATTAAATTACACACCCCGGGGGAAATAAAACCTTACTTCTCTTTTTTGTAATCCTCAATCGCGCCGCTGATTACTTCAATCAGTTTATATTTATCAACCGGTTTTGGGATGTAGTGTGTGAATCCGGAATTCAGGAATTCGTGCCTGTCCTGAGCGGTGGCATAAGCTGTAACGGAGATGATGGGCTGGCCTGTATAATTGGGGCTGTCTTTAATTATTGCCATAAGTTCAATACCGTTTGTCTCTTCGCCGAGATTAATATCGAGCAAATAACCATCGTAGGGCCGGCTGTCGACAAGATCAACGGCTGATTTGCTGTCGTATGCAACATCAACATCATAAGCGCCCTGCAGAAAACGCTTAATTATGGCCGCGTTGGCAATGTCATTTTCAACAACTAATAATTTCATAACAGTCCTTTTCCTATATTTGCGGAATCTCCCCGTAGGGAAACGGATAAATTTAACGCAGTTAAAAAGTATGAAATATTTAGCTCAAAATCAACATAATTGACCAAAATCATCACGAAGAAAAAAGGCGGAAATTGCGGTTTGTTTATAAAACTGAAGAAACCGGGCAATTCAGGGGGCGCTAAATTGCTGCACTTGCAAAAAATAAAATACAGGAGAAGTGTCGATTGAGTTTAATATTCTTTTCCAAATTTTTGAGTAACTTACATAGATATAAATTAAAAAAAGAAAAGTCCTTCAATGCCGTCAGTAGTTTTTATCAGCCCCGATGAAAAACCCGCGATTTCGTTCAAAGATATAAAAATATCTTACAATGAACTGCTTCAGAAAATCGAGTTTGTTTCCGGGATGTTCAATGACACCAAAGATGAGCGCGTTGCTATCTTCGCGCCAAACTCCCCGGAGTGGATCTATCCGTTTTTTGCTTGCTGGAGGAACGGAGCTACCCCGGTCCCTGTAGATTTTATGGCTTCCGCAGATGAGGTTGTCCATATTCTTTCTGATTGTACGCCCAAAGTTGTTTTTTATTCTTCGGAAACAGTAAAAATTCTTACGGCCGCGGTGGAAAAACTTAGTTACAAACCCCGGCTTATTGATATCGGAGAGATAAAATATGATATTGCCGGTATAACCCCCGGAATATTTGCCTTTGAAGATATGAGCGCAACGGCTGTTATTATTTATACTTCGGGAACAACAGGAAGCCCGAAAGGAGTAATGCTTTCTTTTGATAACGTGATTGCTAATATAGAGGCTGTTGTACACCACATCCCGATCTATACCGCGGAAAGGAGCGTTCTTCTCCTGCTTCCGCTGCATCATATCTTTCCGCTGCTTGGCGCGCTGATCGCGCCGCTCTACGCGCACGGAATGGTGGCTATGTCCCCCTCGCTGGCATCAAACGAAATTATACAGACCCTTTCCGATAACCGCGTGGCGATAATTATCGGAGTGCCGAGGTTATACGCGGCCATTCGCAAGGGTATAATGGACCAGATAGAAAAGAAAGCAGCTGCTAAAAAATTATTTGCGCTTGCAAAGAAAATCAACTCCCCCGCGTTCTCCAAAAAGATCTTCGCGAAGGTACACAAACGCTTCGGCGGGAACATAACATATATGGTTTGCGGCGGGGCAAAACTTGATGAAGATGTTGCCGCTGATTATAAAGCCCTTGGTTTTGAAATGCTCGAAGGATTTGGAATGACGGAAGCCGCGCCAATGATTACCTTTACAAGGCCCGGGAGATGGAAGATCGGTTCCGCCGGCGAACTTATGCCCGGTATGGAAGTTGAATCGCGCAACGGCGAAATAGTCGCGCGCGGACGCAATATTATGAAGGGATATTTTAACAGGCCGGAAGAAACCGCCGAGGTAATAAAAGACGGCTGGCTTCACACCGGTGATCTTGGCTATATTGATAAAGAAGGATATATCCACATAACCGGCCGCAAGAAAGAAATTATCGTTCTCTCAAACGGAAAGAATATTAATCCCGCTGAAATTGAAAAAAAATTGTTATCAATTTCGCCGCTGGTCGCGGAAGCAGGCGTGTTTATGAAAAAAGACAAACTCTACGCCGCGGTTTTCCCGGACAAGAAAATGACGCATGAACTTAATATCAAAAACCTTGATGAAGAACTCCGGTGGAACGTTATCGACGCCTATAATAAAACAGCCTCATCTTCAAAGCAAATATCTAAATTTTTCATTGTCGATGAGGAGCTGCCAAAAACACGCCTCGGTAAAATCCAGCGTTTTCTGTTAGAAAAGGCGGCCGAAAAGACAAGCGGTCCGGCGATTAAATATGAAGAACCGGAATTCGAGGAATATTTCGTTATACGCGATTACCTCAAAGAAAACAAGAAAATGGAAGTCGGCCCCGGCGACCATCTTCAACTGGATCTCGGGCTTGATTCTCTTGATAAAGTAAGTTTCCAGACCTTCCTCGAATCAACGTTCGGAATTGAACTTCACGAAGATACTTTCCTGCACCACCCTACGGTTGAAAAAATTTCCCGCTATATGAAAGAAACGAAAAAGAAGTTTTCGATTGAAGCGGTTAAGTGGGCAGAAATACTAAAAGAGAAAGCGGATCTGACGCTCCCGAAAAATATGTTCACCCAAAACCTGATAAAGAACACAGCGCGGTTCGGTATGAAGATTTATTTCCGGGTTAAAGTTGAGGGAAGGGAAAATGTTCCGGACGGCCCTGTCATTTTCGCTCCGAATCACCAGAGTTTTCTTGACGGGCTTTTTGTTTCAATGTTCCTAAACAACAAAACGATGCGCAATACATATTTTTACGCGAAAGAAAAACACGTGCGCAACAAATTTGTGCGGATGTTTGCAGTCAGAAACAATGTGATCGTGATGGACATAAACAAGGACCTTAAGGAATCGCTTCAGAAGCTTGCAGAGGTGCTCCGCAAAGGGAAGAATATTATGATCTTCCCGGAAGGAACAAGGAGCCGTGACGGCAAACTCGGTAACTTTAAAAAAGCATTTGCCATTCTCAGCCGCGAACTTAATGTGCCGGTGCTTCCCGTTTCAATAAAAGGCGCGTTTGAAGCGCTGCCCTCCGGCTCCCATATTCCGCGGCCGTTCCGGAAGATCAAAGTTAAATTCAACAAGCCGGTTTATCCGTCTGATCACGATTATGATTCTCTTACGGAAAAAGTGTTTAATATTTTACAGGGAGATTTAAAAGCAGGCGCGGTTAAATAAAGTTTTTTAGCGTTTAATAAAAAGCCCGGTGATAAGAGCAACTTGTCGCCGGGCTTTTCTTTTAAAGGTGATCTCAGAAGAAGATCATATCATCATCTTCATCCATTTGCCGGTCGCGGTCATTGTAATTGAACCTGTAAGTAATTCCTAAGTATATCTCCCGCGACTGCGGTTTTCTGTAGCTCTTCTGATAATAGCTCGGAGTAATTGTTTCCGAATTAAACTTTCTGGAATCCAGAACATCCTGAACACGGAGTATAACAGAGAGTTTTCTGTTAAAGTAATCCCCGCGCAGCGCCATATCCATCGAATACATTTCGCCGCTCTTCGTCTGTGCCGAAACCATTCCCCCTCCTCCGCCACCGCCGTGTCCGTGTCCGCCGCCGCCTCCCCAGCCGCCGCTCGAGTATCCCGCAGCGCGATAGTTGCCCATAACCTGCAGTTGATACGTGGAGAAGAATGAAATATTCGCGGAGCCCCTTGTGTTCCAGGATATGTTATCAAGGTCAATCTGGGTGGCGCCGTATGAACCCTGAACAGTGTTGCGGTAATATGAAAGGCTCCAGTTAAATCTGAACCAGTCGGTAACAGGCTGTGTTGTCATCAATTCAACTCCGTAGTTCCTGCCCCGGGCAATATTCTCAAAGGTGCTGATGATGGACCCGTTCGGCTGAAGATTAACCACCGAACTTATCATTCCGTCAGTTTGCTTAAAGAAGAAAGTTGTTGAATAAGAACTCATACCGATTAGTGTTGAATAGCCAAGTTCATAGCTGTCGATATACTGCGGTTTCAGCCTTGGATTTCCAGATTGTATGTTAAGTGAATCGCTGACATCGAAATACGGAAGGAGCTGGCGTTCATTCGGACGGTCAATTCTGCGGCTGTAATTAAAAAGAAATTCGTGGACCATATCTATATTATAAGAGAGATACATCGAAGGAAAGAGGCTCAGATAACTGTTCTTATAAGAAGTATTCGTCATAAGGAGCAAAGGTTCGATTGTTGCGTGTTCAACCCTTAGCCCTGCCTGCGCGCCGAAATCACCCCAGCGTTTCATATAAGTTGTGTAGGCTGAATAGAGGTATTCTTTGTAATTGAATTTGTTCCTTGTCGCGGCATTATCAACCCATTGAGAAAGAACGGGATCATAAACAAGATAATCGGCAAGTGAATTTTGCGACTTGTGTGAAAACCTCACTCCGGTTTCAAATTTTTGGGAGCCGTCATATTCATTAACATAATCGGTTTTGAATGTAAGCACCCTGTTTGTATTATCCGATACATTATCCTGGTAAGTTGTGGCCGGAACAGGAAAGGTGTTCTGCGTGATTTTTTCTTCGCGTCTGGCGTTGTTGTAATTAAAATCCAGTTCAGAATTTATTTCGTGTCCGCGCTCCGCAAATTTATGTTTGTAAGAAGCCTCTCCGCTGTAAGACTGAACGCCCCTGTCGGAGGCGCTGTTCCTGTCGGTGCCGTACATAAGCTGCCTTACTGAATCAAGCGTGTTTGAGATAAGGCTGCCGGTGTTGTCAAAATTCATATTCCTCGAACGGAGCGAGAGGCTGTATATATTTCTCAAATCCGGATAATAATCAAAATTCAGAGATGCGTGGTGATTCATCTGGTCGTTGCTGGTTTCGCTGTTCTGGTTGATGTACGGACGGCTGGTAATCAATAAATTTTCCCGCTCGGAATTGTACCAGCTTGTCGACTTTTCGTACCTGCCGGAATACCCGCCGGAAACATTTAAATATTGTGACCTCAGATTTGCGTTTACAGATCCGTTGTAACGGTTATTAACACCCGCATTCAGATTAACAACACTGTTAACACCTATATCATCTTTCCGCTTCATCACGATGTTTATGATTCCGGCTGTTCCTTCGGGATCATATTTAGCGGAAGGATTTGTTATGAGTTCGATTGATTCAATAGCTGAAGCGGGAATAGAGGTAAGGACATCCGAACTGCTTATGCCTTCGAGTCCGGTTGGTTTGCCGTCGACGAGAAAATTAATATTGCTGCTTCCGCGCAGCATAACTGTTCCGTCAATATCAACTGTAACAGACGGGATATTCTCGAGGACTTCAAGCGCGCTTCCGCCGCTTGCCGCGATGTTCTGATCGACATTGACAACTTTTTTATCAAGACTGTAACTCATTGCGTCCTTCTGTCCCGTTATTACAACGGCTTTCATCTGAACGCCTTCGGGATAAATCGCCATCATTCCAAGATCAACCTCGTTCTGGCGCGGACGGACAAAAATGCTGTCTTTTACCAGATCCGTGTAACCAATAAAAGCGGTTTTAATTTTATACGCTCCGACTCCAAGATTTTCGAAGGAAAAAGAACCGTCTTTCCCGGTAGCCAAACCGGTTACAAGGACTGAATCTCTTAACCGGATAAGGGAAATATTAACGAACTCCAGAGCCTGCAGAGTCTGGGAATCGACTATAATACCATAGATTTTCCCGTTGGCCGGAAACCGTGACGGATCACCGCCGCGCCCCCCCATCCCGCGTCTTTCCTGGGGAAAGGTTAAAGTTGCTAAAATGACTAAAAACAACAGAATTCTTTTCAAAAACACACTCACACAAAAAAATATATATATTAGACACAAAATACAAAGGTTTGGTTTAACACAAACAACCGAACAGGTAACCTTATTCGATGGCATCGTATATTATCGTCAGTAGTGACAGGGCTTGCCCTGTCCGCGGCGCATATTAACACGACTGCTCTTTACTGTCTAAGGCTTTTATTATGCAACCGATCTTTTCAATCCGTCGGGAGGCAAGCCTCTCCACTACAACAATGGCCTCAGTAGTGACAGGGCTTGCCCTGTCCGCGGCGCATATTAACACGACTGCACTCTACAGTCTGCGGCTTTTATTAAGCAATCGCTCTTTTCAATCCGTCGGGAGGGGCAAGCCCCTCCACTACAACAATGGCCTCAGTAGTGACAGGGCTTCGGAGGATTGGCAAGAGTACGCTGTTAAAGTTAATGATCTCCGCGGTACACTGTTTGATAAATT
>CAIMOS010000190.1 GCA_903843135.1 uncultured Ignavibacteriales bacterium
CCCGTTGTAGTTGATTTCAACATACTGGAGTTTCGTTGAGGATATGCTAAGCCCTATCTGGCTGTCAAAAGCTATCATAATTAAATTCTTCTGTAAGCGATCGTTTTAACCTGCTGAAACAGCATTAATGTGTGAATCCTTATTTAGAATTTTCAAGTATTAATTTCTTAATCTCTTTACAGAAATAGGGAAGATCATCGGGCCGGCGACTCGAGATCATATTCCTGTCCACTACAACACGTTCATCGATCCAAATAGCGCCCGCATTTTCAAGATCATCTTTTATGCCGGGTGTTGAAGTGCATTTGTACCCCCTAACGATCCGCGCTGAAATAGGTATCCATCCTGCGTGACAGATATGGGCTACTACTTTCCCGTTCTCAAAAATTTTCCGTGTAATCTCCAGCACTCTCACATCGCGTCTTAATTTATCGGGAGCAAATCCCCCGGAAATGATAAGTGCGTCATAATCATAAGGATTAACCTGGTCAAACGAGATATCCGATGATTCAGGATAACCGTTTTTCCCTTTATATACTTTCTTTTCCTCAGGTCCTGCTACAACAACTTCAGCGCCCTCTTCAATCATCCTGAGGCGCGGATAGAGCAATTCAAGATCTTCAAACAGATCATCAATAAACATCAGTATCTTTTTACCTGTCAGCATTACATAATCTCCAATCAAAAATATTCATTTTATTAATATAGCAGAAATTTCGACAAATTTAGAGGCTTTCAAGCCTTCGGACTCAAATTTTGTCTTATTCCTCCACATTTTTATAGTGTTCTACAATCACCGCGGCTTTCGTTTTCCCTACAACTCTCGAAAGGCCCTCCAGGTCACTGTTCTTTACGTTCTCTACACTTCCCAGTTCTCTGATAAGTTTTTCAGCGAGTTTCGGGCCCACTCCCTTTATCCCCGTCAGTTCGCTGGTGAAAGTTCTCTTGCTTCTGCGCAGTCTGTGGAAAGTAATTGCGAACCGGTGTGCCTCATCGCGCACCTGCTGAAGAAGTCTGAGTGATGAAGAAGTTTTGGGCAGAATTTCAGGATTAGGATTTCCGGGCATAAATATTTCTTCGAGCCTTTTGGCAAGTCCGATGATAGTATAATCTTTAATTCCAAGTTCTTTAAGAGCAAAGACAGCGCTCGATAACTGCCCCTTGCCTCCGTCTACCATTATCAGATCCGGCAGTTCCCCTTTCTCTTCAGTCAATCGCTTGTATCTGCGTGTAATCACTTCACGCATACTCTCAAAATCATCTGGCTCCCCTTTTTCGGAAATAATAAATTTGCGGTACAAACTTTTTTTCGGTTTAGCATCAACAAAAACAACCATACTTGCTACCGTATCTGTTCCCTGTAAATTCGAAATATCAAAGCACTCAATTTTGCGGGGAATCGATTTTAACCGAAGGTCACGCTGAAGCGCAGACAAAACATAAGGCACATCCCCTTCTTTCTTCATTTTTTGAAGCTGGATCTCCTTAAGCCGCAGCGCGGCATTTTGTTTGCTCATTTTGAGTATGCCGTGCAGCTCCCCTCTTTTGGGCACGGCGATCTTTACTTTATTGCCGGATCTTATTTTCAGCCATTCACAGATTGTGTCCGCGTCGGCCGGTTCTTCTTCTGAGAGTATAGTCGCCGGAATATCGGTAGCATCGCTGTAATACAGTTTGAGTACAGAGGAAATAATTTCAGCTATAGTGTCCTCCTGGACGACCGCCAGCTTTAATTGCTTAATGCCAATAAGTTTCCCTGACCGGATTGTCAGTATCGAGCAGACCGCATCATTCACCTCGTGTGCAATGGCAAAGACATCCCGGTCATCGCTATCTTCACTTACAACTTTCTGCTTTTCCGATAAAACTTCCAGTTGACTTAGCCTGTTTCGCAAAACAGCCGCCTTTTCAAATTCCAGATTTTGCGCGGCTTCAGTCATCTTATCTTTCAGTTCACTCACAAGTTCGCCGGTGCGGCCGCTCAGGAGTTTGACTACCTGATTCACCATATCCTTATATTCAGACTCGCTTACCAATCCCTCGCACGGCCCGTCACATTTTTTAATATGATAATCAAGGCACACCTTGAATTTTTTCTTCTCAATGTTTCCCCCGGTAATATCAAGTTTGCAGCTTCTTATTCTGAAGATTTGGTTTATAAGCCGGAGCGACTGCTTCATACTCCTAACATCAGTGTAAGGACCGTAATACCTGGAACCGTCGCTTATTTTTCTTCGGGTGGGAAAAATCCTCGGATACATTTCATTCGTAATCCGGATGAACGGAAAAGTTTTATCATCCTTCAGCAGAACATTGTAACGGGGTTTTAATTCTTTGATAAGAGTGTTTTCAAGTACGAGCGCCTCGATCTCTGTGTCTGTAATGATAAGCTGAAGGTCTTCAATTTTCCTCGTCATCAGCTGGATGCGCGCGGAAGGCAGATTTGCCTGGAAATAACTTCGCACCCTGCTCCTGAGGTTCTTTGCTTTACCGACATAAAGCACTTTACCCTCCTTATTAAGGAACTGGTACACTCCCGGTGAATCCGGAAGGCTGCTAAGTTTTACTTCGAGAGTTTCATTGGCCACTTACTGTGTCTCCAATAATATTAAAGGCACTCAGAGCCAAATACTTTTTACTTAAAAACGTAATTCTTCGGAATAACTACTATTCCCGTAGGAGAAACATTGAATCTTTTCTTGTCCTCAAGCACGTCAAATCCGATTTCAAATCCTTCAGGAACGTGGACATTCTTGTCAATGATTGCGCGCCTGATCTTTGCTTTCCTTCCGATGTTGCAGTTATTCATAATAATTGAGTCTGTAACATAACTGTAGGAATTTATTCTGACATTCGCGCCTACGATTGAACGCTCCACCAATCCTCCGGATACGACCGTTCCGTCGCAGAGCATTGAGTTAAGCGTCCTTCCTATTCTTTCTCCCTCGTGGGAGACAGTCTTTGCAGGCGGGAACTGGTGCTGGTAAGTGCGCAGCGGCCAGTCATAATCATATAAGTTGAAATCAGGTACAATGCTGATAAGATCCATACTGGCGTCATAATAACTTTCGAGCGTACCTATATCTCTCCAGTACGGTTTAGACTTTTTATTTTCATCATAGAACTCATAAGCGCGGACATTATACTTATTCTCAACCATATAGGGTATGATGTCCTGCCCGAAATCATTGTTCTTTATCTTCTTGCTTTGCATATCAAGCAGAACGTCTTTAAGAACATTTGCATTGAAAATATAGATCCCCATATTAACCAGTGATTGTCCCGGTTTATTCGGATTTTCAGGCGGATTTTCAGGCTTCTCAACAAAAGATAAAACCCTGTTCTGTGCATCCATTCCGATGATGCCGTAACGGCTTGCTTCATCCACGGGTACATCAATGCAGCTTATTGATAAGTCAGAGTTGGTATCAATATGGTATTGGAGCATTTTCAAATAGTCCATCTTGTAGATGTGGTCACCGCTTAATATCAGGACCCAACGGCATTTTTTATCCTGTGAAAAGAGATTAATATTTTGGAAAATTGCGTTCGCGGTGCCAAGATACCAGTCGCCGTTAAGTTTTCTCTGCGGCGGTACACTGAAAATGAATTCGCCAAGTTCCGGATTGAATATGCTCCACGCTTCGAAAATATGCTGATTTAAAGAATCTGATTTGTACTGAACGAGGACATATATGCGTCTTAATCCGGAGTTAAGGCAGTTGGAAAGTGCAAAGTCAATGATACGGTATTTCCCGCCGAACGGAACCGCCGGTTTACTGCGGTGCGCGGTAAGCGGATACAATCTTTCTCCCTGCCCGCCGGCGAGTAACATTGTAACTGTATCTCTTAAGATTGATGACCCTGGGAATATCATATTATCTCCGGTTAATAAGCATAATTTTAAAATTAAGTAAAGTAAATATAAAAAACCTCCGCCACCCGATAAAGCACAAAGATGCTTTTATTGTATAAGGTATTAAACCGGTTCAATTCTCGAAGAGCGGTTTGCAGGTAAGCAAGATCTATTCAGAGCATTGGACTTTGGATTAAAAAAAAAGGCGGATTTGCGGTCCGCCTTTTAATTTATTAACAGTCGTAATAAAGATTGAACTCATAAGGATGCGGCTGCAGAGCCATAGGTTTAATCTCTTTTTCCGTTTTATATTTGATCCAGGTTTCGATTACATCTTCCGTAAAGACATCCCCTTTAAGAAGGTACTCGTGGTCATCCGCGAGGCATTTCAATGCTTCGCCTAAACTGCCCGGAGTTGAAGGAACGTGTTTAAGTTCTTCCGGTTCCATATCATAGATATCCTTCTCAAGCGGATCACCCGGATCAATACGGTTAATAATACCGTCAAGCCCGGCCATAAGAATAGCTGAAAAACCCAAATAAGGATTTGATGATGGATCAGGGCACCTAAACTCCACGCGCTTCGCTTTCGGGCTGGCTGAATACATCGGAATTCTGATCGATGCGCTTCTGTTTCTGGAAGAATATGCCAGATTTACCGGAGCTTCAAAACCCGGGACTAAACGTTTATATGAGTTTGTCGTCGGGTTTGTAAACGCGAGAATGGATGGTGCGTGCTTAAGCAGACCGCCTATAAAATAAAGAGCCATTTCACTCAGGCCCGCATAACCGTTCCCCGCAAAAAGCGGTTTCCCGTCTTTCCATAAACTTGTATGAACGTGCATTCCGCTGCCGTTATCGCCGAAAATAGGTTTCGGCATATATGTAACAGTTCGGTTATTTTTCTTAGCTGTGTTCTTCACGATATACTTGAACATCAGCAACTGGTCCGCAGCCTTCAACAGCGGTGCGAATCGGAGGTCGATCTCACACTGCCCGCCGGAAGCTACTTCGTGATGCTGTGCTTCTACGTGTATGCCTGATTTTATAAGGTTCTGCACCATTTCATTTCTTAAATCCATCAGCGCGTCTGTGGGAGGAACCGGGAAATATCCTTCTTTGTATCTCGGTTTGTAACCTAAGTTCGGATTCTCTTCCCTTCCGCTGTTCCAGCGGCCTTCGATTGAGTCCACAAAATAGAAACTGCTGTTCTGCGTCGAATCAAACCGGACATCATCGAAAACAAAAAACTCGGCTTCCGGTCCGTAATATACCGTATCTGCGAGTCCGGTGGATTTAACATACGCCTCAGCTTTTTGAGCAATATTTCTCGGGCAGCGGGAATACTTTTCTTTTGTCGCCGGTTCATACACGTCGCATATCAGACTTAAAGTGGGTGCCTGAATAAATAAATCGTAGAACATCGTTGTCGGATCGGGAATAATCAGCATATCGCTTTCGTGAATAGCTTTCCACCCTCTCATTGAGGAGCCGTCGAACCCGTAACCGTTTTCGAATGAAGAAGCATCGAACTCACTGACCGGGACTGTGATGTGCTGCCACTGTCCGGGGAAGTCCATAAACTTCATATCGATAAATTCAATTTTGTTCTCTTTTATATATTTGAGAACGTTTTCAATTGCAGAATTGTCTTTAGCCATTGCTTATCCTTTTGATTATTTATTGATGATTTCTAATTCTAATTTTGTTGTTTCTTTGGCAGTCGATAAAACAAAATACGTATGCGTGGATTTAACTCCCGGCCAGGTCTGAATTTCAGCAAGAAGTTTTTCCAGCGACATTGTATTTTTTAAAATAGCTTTAATCAGATGCGACCCTTCACCAAGAATTGCGTGGCACTCTAAAATATTTGGATGTTTCTCGGCATTACTTATCAATGATTTGTAGTGCTTTGATGATTCACTTGCAACCATTATAAAGGCCATAATATCATATCCGAACTTATGCCTGTCTACTTTGGTATAATAGCCGGTGATTACGCCCTTCTCTTCGAGTCTGTGCAGCCGTTCGCTCACAGCCGGGAGAGACATATCAACCAGTTCGGCAAGTTCGTTTCTTTTTATGCGCCCGTTTTCCTGGACGGCGTTTAATATCGTTAAATCAAGATTATCTAGCAGCATATTAAATTTATTTAAGTAATTTATATTAATTACCTAAATATAGTAAGGAATATTATGTTTTTGCAAGAGAAATCTAATTAAAATTTATTTTTTTACTAATTAATTAATTCCGAACTTCAATTATTCGACAATAATAGAACAAAGTTTCTAATTTAATTAGGCGGATCTTACCGTTTTTCCCGGAATAATCACCTCGGGTCGGGGAGTTAACAACATTCACGCAGGTCGTCATCCCTGATTATTCCGCCGGGCTTTCCGTCCGGTACAGGCCGGAAATATTAAAAATCAGACAGGTAATATAAAATTCTTGGATTTTTCAGCTAAAAACTGAAATAATAAGCGAATTAAATATTCCTGTGTCTCAAAATGATATTTAATATTAATTCTTATTTTAATACATTAAAGGTTGAATAATTCTAAATAATAGAATA
>CAIMOS010000191.1 GCA_903843135.1 uncultured Ignavibacteriales bacterium
ACAGATCTCAATGAAGTAATACGTTTTCTCGTTCAGAATGTTTTTACGCGGATATCATCCCAGACTGAAGCATTCACATTCAACCTGAAGCTCGCTGATAATCTGCCGAAGATCGCCATCAATGAATACGTAATTTGGGAGATACTCGAGCCTCTTATTCAGAACAGCATTGAGCACGGAGGACTTAATGAGATTGAAATTACGATAACCACTCTGTTCATTACGGATACCGGCGTACTGACAGTGACAATCGCCGATAACGGGAACGGTTTGCCCGAGGGCCTGACAGAAAAAGACAGCAACGGTATCAAAAAACTATTTATCGAGAGCGTATCCACCAAGCAGAAATCCAATCCGAATTCCGGATACGGATGCTACATTGCTTATGAGATGTGTAAGCGCTGCGGGTGGATAATTGATGCTGAAAATTTACCCGGTAAAGGTTGTATATTTACAATTACAATAAACGAAGCAGTAGTCCACAAAGATGTTTGAAGATAAAATAAAAATACTACTTATCGAAGACGAAGAATTCGACGTTCGCCGTGTTAAGAATACAATCGAGCCCTTCGAGGGTAATGTCCGTATCGCGGACATCGTGTCAAACGGCAAAGACGCGCTTGAGATATTGGGAAACAGCGATACAAGGTTTGACATTGTAATAATGGATTATCAGATTGCCGGCGGCATTATGGGTGAAGCACTGATCCATAAGATTAAAGAGATTGATCAGACGATACAGATCATAGTCATAACAAAAATGACTCTGAACGTTACCGATTACAATTTTGCCCAGAGGCTCCTGGCGGCAGGCGCCTTCTGGTATTGCACCAAATATCCCGGAGATATTGAAAACTATATTTATCAGCCAACCGATTTTATACTCAGCATCTTTAACGCGTATGAGAAATCAAAACTTGAGCGTGAACGTGACCGGTCGAATCAAAAAATCAAGAATAACATAGAAGAGATTTTGCGACAGAAAAAAATTGTCGGAGAATCCGCGCCGATAATCAGGCTGCGGGACGAAATCGGCAGGCTGTCGCAGAATGACTATAATGTGCTTATCCGCGGCGCTTCAGGCACCGGGAAAGAACTTGTTGCGTATAATATCCATTACCGGAGCCAGAGAAAGTTTGAAAATTTTATCATAATAAATTGCGGCAGTATACCTGCTGATCTCGTAGAAAGTGAATTGTTCGGATATGAGAAGGGCTCATTTACCGGTGCGGATAAACGGAAGATGGGGCTCTTCGAGATGGCGCATAACGGAACCGTGTTTCTGGACGAGGTTACTGAACTGCCTTTGCAGTCGCAGGTTAAACTTCTCAGAGTTATTCAGAGCGGTGAAATTGAAAAGATCGGCAGAACAGAAAAGCTGAATGTGAATGTGCGCGTAATCTGCGCGACCAATAAAAATATTGAAGAAGAGGTGAAAGCTAAAAGGTTCCGGGAGGATTTGTATTACAGGCTCAATGTGTTACCGGTTTTCGTCTCTGACCTAAAAGACCGCAAAGATGACATTCTCCTTCTTGCTGATTACTTCCTCACTATTATGTCTATCGATATGATAAAACCTAAACCCGTGCCTGATGACAGCGCCAAAGAGGAGTTAAGGAGATACGATTTCCCGGGTAATGTTAGAGAACTTAAAAATGTTATCCAGCGGCTTTTATTTCAGGATGAAATGGAGATTTCAGCATTCCACGTTAAAGCAGCTCTCGGAATCTTCAATCTTTCAGAAGGAATGAACAGCGAAATTGATTTTGAAAAATTTTATGAAAAAGAGCCGTTAACGCTGAGAGATATGGAAAATATTATCCGTGAAAAGTACTTCAGGCATATCAGAAAAATGACAAATTCTGATGCTGAAACTGCCAGAATTCTCGGTCTTGCGCCTTCAAATTATCACCGGATGGCAAAGGATTTGGGGCTTAAATAGCCCGTCTGAAATGTTTGCCAAATTTCTTTTTATTATTTTAATAATCAAGTATTATCAAATTAAGTAAAGATTAGGTTCCTAACGCCCCCAGGCATATCGGTTTTATAATTCCGGTTTTTTCGATCCGGGACACAGGAAAAACTATCAAATTTACAATATTTTTATA
>CAIMOS010000192.1 GCA_903843135.1 uncultured Ignavibacteriales bacterium
TCGAAATGCTAACACACGCAAGAGTTATTGCCGAACGGCGCACTCCGGGATACTCACTCAAACTCTGACGAATGATTACTTCAAAACAGAAGGGTATAAATCATTTGCAGAAACCTATGAAAAGTGGCAGGTTTATCGAACCGCCGTATGCCGAACGGCATGTACGGTGGTGTGAGAGGACGGCGGCAGAATTAATCTACCGCCTCCTACTCGATTTTATAAAAACAAATCTGATTACTTCATCAGAATCATTTTTTTCATACTCTGGAAGTTCTGATTTCCGTCAACTGAGCTTGCGCTGAGTTTATAGAAATAGATTCCCGAGGTCAGTCCGGCGGCGTTGAAGTTAACTTCATTGTATCCGGCTGAGAATGTGCTGTTTGCAAGTTCGGTAACGATTTGACCGAGTGAATTGTATACGAGTACGCTGACTTTGCTTGCAACAGGGAGGCTGAATGAAATTTTGGTCGAAGGATTGAACGGATTCGGATAATTCTGGTCAAGGCCGAATGACGACGGAACCACATCAGTTTCAACAGTCTGTGAATACGTGAACGAACCGTCTAAATCGATCTGTTTCAGTCTGTATGAATATTTTCCCGGAGCAACTTTATCGGAATAAGAATAATTTCTTGATTCGCTTACCGTTCCGTTACCCGCAACAAATGCGACAGTTTCCCAGTTTGCAGAATTTAACTCTTCGCTCTTAACTCTTAACTTTTGTACTTCAAACCCTTTGTTGTTTGTTTCGGTCGCTGTCGCCCAGTTAAGGGTAACGGCGTTATCTGAAACAGACGCGGTGAATGAAGTAAGTTCAACAGGAACTACTTCGAGTCCGAATTTCATATCATCAAAGTAATATGTTTTTTCTCCGGCAGTAGCGCCGTTAACACCGAAGTTAAAGAATACGGAAGCCTTGTTATAATTATATGCAAGGTTCAGTGCAGGTGTACCGGTCGCAGGTGCTCCGAAATCAAACACGAGTGTCTGCCAGGAATTAGCAACGGTAAGTGTAGCTTCTGTTTCGCAGGTCTTGGCAGGATCAAGATACTCTTCAACTTTTAAACGGACCTGGATCGGAGCGTGAGGAGAAAATGCCCTGACGGTCATTCTTTTTTCTGTTGCAGTAAAAGGAACTTTGGTTGCAAATCCGGTCTGAACGCCGCCGCTTACCGCTGTTACCGTAGTTCCGGCCCAGGGCTGAGCAGCGGCTGATTTAACAACTTTAACAACTTTGTTAGAAGGAAGAGATGTTTCGGGAACGATTGTCGAATTTTCGGCGCCTTCAAAACCGACAACACCGTAATCAACTGTTGCTAAATCAAAAGTAACAGGCAGATTCATTTGTAAAAGTGAAACGCCGGAGGTAAGTTTTATGTCGTCAAAGTAGTAGGTGAAATCCGCGGTGCCGTTACCTACGGTGCCGAGATCGAAAATGATGACGAGCTTCTGGTATGAATTGGCGGTGTTAATTGTGCTGTAATCAAAAGTGAGCTCTTCCCAGGCATTAGCAACTGTTCCGGTAGCTTCTTTTTCAAAACTGATCGCGCCGTTTGTGGCGTTTTCAACTTTAAGAAGGAGTTTTGCTCCGACTCTCGGCATATAAACTTTAACCTTAAAAGTTTTGTTGGTTGAAAAATCAATTGGATTAGCGAGGGCAATCCAGGAACCGCCCCAGTGCTGGCCGGCGTTTTTAATCATCTTGCCGACATTGGCGCTGGTATTGATGCCGCCGGGAAAAGGATTAGCGATCTTTGTGGTTGCGCCGCCGTCAAAGTCGGTAAAGGTGTAGTTAGCCGTTGTTGATTCAAAATCAAACGGTAATGTCGGCGCCTGCGCCAGGACACTGCCTGAAAATAAAAACAATACGGCAGCAATAAGCGCAAACTTTGCGCCTGCAAATGATTGTAGTTTGTTTCTCATCGAAACTCCTATTAGTATATTGTGAATAAAGTGTTTATTGTTGCCCGGACTTCCCGTTAGCGGGTCTCCCGGACTGATTTTGCTGCACGGAACAAGAATTTTTAAGGGCGGAACCTGTCAATAGCAGCGCATTAACGGTCCGATTGAAAAAAATATTATATGATTTATTTAATAAGCGTCATTTTCATAATTTTGCTGAACGCCGCGTTTCCGTTTAAAGGGCCGGCATTTATCTGGTAAAAGTATACACCGCTTGGCAGTGTTCCCGCCGCGAAGAGAAAGTTATGGCTTCCCGCGGATAATATTTCATTTACAAGCAGCGCGACTTCCTGCCCGAGTGTGTTATAAATTTTAATCACTACTTTTGAATCGGTTGGCAGCGAACAACCGATAGAAGTTGAAGGATTAAACGGATTAGGATAATTCTGTGTTAATTCAAACGAAGCAGGGACTTCATTGTTAGACGCAACTCCCGTAACCTGGGAATAATTTATCTGGAAATAATTAAGGCTGAACAGCCAGTTTTTTCTTTCCGACGCGACATCTGTATTAATTTCTATCCGGAGGATCTGAGTTCCGGCATTGAGCCGTACTCCGCTCACGGGTATGGGCGCCCAGTTCTGCCATCCGCCGGTATTTGTTACAAAGCGCTTTCCGCTGACATCAATATTATTTACAAATATTCTGAAGTTGCCGAAACCGGGAACAGTGGAGACATAAGGAATGATATCATAAACCGAATCGGCGGGAACATTTATAGTATACTCAAGCCATTCTCCCGCGACCATCCAGTAAACATCATAACCCTGCGTGCTTGAAGCTTCGATATCAACGCCTTCGTTAGGGCGGTAAGCAAGGCCGATATTATTTGCGTTTACATCGTGATACGCAACGCCTTCTCCGCCGAGATCATAGTTCTCCGCCTGCACCATACCGGGTATAGTTACCGGTGTGCCCGAGTACGGCGTACCGTTACCAAGCACTTTAATCAATACGCTGTCAGAGGAAGTTAAATTAAGCTGATTGGTAACATTAAGAACAACAGTGTAGCTGCCCGGTGCGGTGAATGAATGTTGTGTATCTCTTGCAGTGCCGGTTGTTCCGTCCCCGAAATTCCAGAGGAAGGTAAGCGGCGAATTATTTCTGTCGAAACTGCGGCTGCCGGTAAAAGTAACCGTAAGCGGTGATTTGCCGGTTGTCTTATCCGCGGAAAGAATGACGACGGGTGCATTAATATTGACCGCCGAAGTACTGTACGAACGCATTTTGCGGGGAGCTACACGCATTGAATGGCCGTCAGAAAAATTTACCGTTATGGAGTCGGACGCGGAATTGTATGCGACATAAGTTTTTTCTCCGGCAGTGTTCTTAAAAACCGAATAAGCGGGCACATCAGCGGTTACCGATATATCGGTCCTGCCCAACTTTTTAAGATTGCCGAGCCAGTGATAAGTGTGCGCTTTAGATCCTCCCGCTTCAGGGGTATAAGCCGGGTCCGCAAAAAACGCGGAGAGGGCTGACGCCGGATCAACAAGCGACTGATACTGCCAGATAATATCTTTCCAGGTCGGTGCGCTGCCGCTGAGTTCGGTGATAATTTCCTGATTCAGCAATTGCACGTATTCCGGTTTGCGCCCGAGATACAATGAACCGCCGTTAAACGGAAGCATATTAATGCCGTGAATGAAATCGGGATCCGCGCCGAACCAGGTTGAATGGACACCCTTTGCGCCCCATACCATTCCGAGCCCTTTATATGAGTATGAAGCGGGAAAAACAGCATCGTCAACATCGAACCAGTACTGCTCGATTGCGCTGCGTTCGGTCGCGTAAAGATAAATACCGAGATCGCGGACATCATTCTGATGAGTAATTTCTCCCCAGAGTATGACCGCCGTCGCGAAATTCATTGATTCAGAACTCGACTCTTCGTTGTTGCCGTCACCGAAATCGCCGTGGCCCGATTCCCAGGAATGCCCCGCGTAAGGATCGAAAGCGCGAAGGAAAGGAAACCTTGTGTCGTTGCGGTCCCAGTTGTTGCCGTCTTTAACGAGCAGGTTAACCATCCCGCCCCAGTTTTCCCGGGCCGCCCACACGGGATCAAACTGAGCTACAATAGCGGCGCCCATAATCGCGTAGCCGGCGTGGAAATTGTGGTCGTTGATCTGGTTATCTGCGCCGTACTCCGAAGGATAGCCGGTTAATGTCTTCCAGGTTGAATTATAAACATAACTTTGTGTGCCGCCGGCAGTGAACCATTCCTGCAGCCGGGTTTTGATTTGCGAAAGGAAATGATCGCGCGCGGTGACGGCTCCGATCTGATCTGCAATGTTAACAAGGTGCGCAAAACGCGCGATAAGTTTTCCGTTCCAGTAAGTCCCGGAGTTGTTTCCGCTTGCGGGCAGCGTCTCTGATGCGACTGCATTGACCATTGCGAGCATATCGGTTTTGTTGTAAACGCCTTCGTCAGGAAGTGCGGGCAGAACACCCTCATACGCAAGTTGAGTGCTGAATTGATTTCCGTCATAAACTTTCATTTTACCCGCGACGGATGTGTACTCATAAGCCGTCAGCGGGTCCGGGGTGTTGAGCCACTGATGGCGATATAACGCGGTAAGCGTCTGGTTGAGATTGCCGTTTCCGGATTCTTTTAATTCAGTAGTATATACAAATGTAGATATAAGCTTTGACGCGGATTGATTGTAAGTCCACGAGACAGCGCTTCCGGTTACAAACGCGTAAGCGTGTTTCCGGAAAAAATCCAGCGTTGCGGCGGTGTTGTCGGGTAACAGCGCTACAGAAAAGTAATTTTTTCCGTTCAGCGAAGACTGAAGAGATGATGTTCCTGTCCACACGGAACTGTCGGGAGCGAATACGCCGTAATGCCTTCCTTCAATCGTCATACCGATAACACCGCGCTGATTATACCATATAGTTGGCGTTGAATTGCAGGTAATGCTTGCGTTACCGCCGGAAACAGTAAAAAACACAAACGGAAGTCCGTGACCGAAAGTTGCCCTTAGTCTGCGCGTGCCGTCATCCCACAAAGCGGTTGCGGTCCAGTCGCCGTAATCATCAGTAACAGAATTAGAAGCGCTTAACCCCGCGACACCTGCGGTAAACTGCTGCGAAAAGGGAAAAAGATAATCCTGGGCAGCGAAGACGGGAGTTGTTGTGTATCCGATTTGCAGTCCGTTGCTTTTTGCGCGGTAATTCAAAGGGTGGGCAAAAATATTGTTAGAAAAAGCATCTCCGTAAAAAGGATAAATAAGGCTGCTCCAGTAATCACAGGTCTGTGCGGGCTTTTGAAACGCAGGTGAAACTTTAGGATAAACAGGCGAACCGGACGCGGTTTGCGGACCGACGGCACCCGAAGGGAGCGTTGTGCCGTAACTGCCGGCGCCGACCGGCACGGTCTGGGCCCTGCATATTATGGACACGGCAAATATTGTTACACTGAGAGCGCGAAAAAAACTCATCGGTTCCTGTTAAATAAAAACGAGAGGTCAAGTATCACATATCGAATACTTATTGCAATAAACGTACCAGTATTTCTTAGGGAAATCGTAACCGGAATTGCCGGAAAATCAGCGAAAGCAAGCTGATTGGCTGAAAAAAATTATGATCGTGATAGTGAGGGGTTATTAAATTGATGGTAAATGAGTTGTGAATAGTATGGTTGTAAATATTCTTAACGGCAAACGGCATTTCCGGGAGAAGAATATCGCGGATTTCTTTATCAATTTGGCAATAAGGTTTATTAAAATGATAAAAGGCGGGAATTCAGCCGGGGTTAAACGCTTATTGCATACCGAATTCAAATCATTTATGAAAATAACTTTCAGGCATAATTATTGCATATATATTGTTAATTTTAAATTAAATTATTCAATTACTAAATATCACCGGGAGCGCCAGATGGCTGTTTCAGCACCTTCGAATGCAAACGCAACTGCAACTAACAACGGCAACACGAATTACGGGCCGGCCTTAACCGTACTTACATCCCTTTTCTTTATGTGGGGATTCATAACCTGTCTTAACGACATTCTTATTCCCCACCTGAAAGCAATATTTGACCTGAACTATACCCAGGTAATGCTTGTTCAGTTCACATTTTTTACGGCTTACGCCATAGTTTCTCTCCCTTCGGGAATACTAGTTGAAAAGATCGGGTATAAGACGGGAATCATCGTCGGGCTTCTGACCGCCGCGCTCGGCACAGCGCTTTTTTATCCGGCCGCCAGCCAGCGCTCCTACGAAATTTTCCTTCTCGCGCTTTTTGTTCTCGCTTCGGGAATCACCCTTTTGCAGGTTGCAGCTAATCCTTATGTTGCTATTCTCGGCAAACCGGAAACAGCATCAGCCAGGCTGAATCTTTCACAGGCATTCAATTCTCTCGGAACGACAATCGCACCGATCTTCGGATCAATACTAATATTATCTGTTGCCGTTAAAGGCGCGGATGAACTCGCAAAAATGACAATGACGGAACAGGAAGCGTATAAACTGATGGAAGCAGGTTCAGTTCAGTTCCCTTATCTGCTTTTAACCGGAATGCTCGTGCTGATCGCAATTATCATCGCTTCATTCAAACTGCCGAAAATTGAAGCCGCTTCACAATCATCAAGCGCCGCAGGCGGAAGTTTTGATCATCACCACGAATCAGCCTGGAAATACAAACACCTCGTTCTGGGCGCGGTAGCGATTTTTGTTTACGTCGGCGGTGAAGTATCTATCGGAAGTTTCCTTGTTAACTATTTTAAGGAACTGCTCGGTATGCCGGAAGCCGAAGCCGGAACATACGTTGCTCTTTACTGGGGCGGCGCGATGATAGGCCGTTTCTTCGGATCGATCACACTTTCGGATATGACGGATACAAAAAAGAAAAATATTTATTCCGCACTCGTTTTTGTTCTTGCCGTCGGTATAGCGATGTATGTAACAAAAGAATATCAGAACTTCGCGAACTTCTCCTTTTCGGGATTCGGGAAGACGCTGACGTTCCTCGTTATGGTCGCTATCAACTTCCTCGCATTTAATCTCGGCAAACCGAAACCGGGGCGCACACTCGCGATTCTTGCAGGCGTTGCGGCAACATTAGTTGTAATATCAATGTTGACTTACGGACAGGTTGCAATGTGGAGCATTCTTGCCGTTGGTTTGTTTAACTCAATTATGTTCCCGACAATCTTCACCCTCGCGATTGACGGACTTGGTAAACACACGGGGCAAGGCTCCGGTATCTTATGTACCGCCATTGTCGGCGGTGCGATTATTCCGCTTGGACAGGGTTTCCTTGCAGATACAATCGGAATACACCACGCCTTCATTCTTCCGGTTCTTTGCTACGCTTACATAGCATACTACGGAATAAAAGGCCATATACCAACATTTGAGAAAGCTGCAGCATAACCGGTAATGAAAACAGAAGTAACGTTAGGGGTAGATATAGGCGGGACCAATACCGCGTTTGGGTTTGTTGACATAGACGGAAAGAGCTACGGAAGTTCATCGATCCCGACAAAACCGCAGAACAGCGCCGCGGACCTTTTTGCGCGGCTGCATCCTGAGGTTGAAAAACTTTTCGCGACTATTGCGGATACACACGTATTAAAGGGCATCGGTGTCGGTGCCCCGAACGGAAACTATTACCGCGGAACGGTTGAGAACCCCCCGAACCTTAACTGGGGCGTTGTTAATGTTGTGGAAATACTTAAGCAGTATTACAATCTGCCGGCCGCGATAACAAACGACGCCAATGCGTCGGCGATCGGAGAGATGCTCTTCGGCGCGGCAAAAGGTATGAAGGACTTTATCGTCATAACTTTAGGTACAGGGCTCGGCAGCGGTGTTGTTGTTAACGGCGAACTCGTTTACGGATCGGACGGCTTTGCGGGCGAGATAGGGCATACAGTGTATGACCCCGCCGGAAGGCAGTGCGGATGCGGCAGAAGAGGATGCCTCGAAACCTACTCCTCCGCCACGGGTATAAGAAGAACTGTGATGGAGCTTCTCGCCTCTTCGAACGAAGAAAGCGCGCTGAGGAACGTAAGCTACAACGACCTTGATTCAAAAATGATTTATTCATCAGCAATTGCCGGAGACAAACTGGCAAAAGAAGCATTCGAGATAACCGGGAAGATACTCGGCCTCAAACTCGCGGATGCGGTGGCTGTTACAAGCCCGGAAGCAATTATATTATTCGGCGGGCTCGCGCTCGCGGGAAATATGATTATTGACCCTGCAAAGAAATCGCTGGAGGAGAATCTTTTTCACGTATTCAGGAATAAAGTAAAAGTTCTCCCGTCGGGCCTGCCCGAAGGAAACAGCGCGGTGCTTGGGGCCGCGGCGCTGATCTGGAATGAGATAAAGAAATAGCTTTTGTTTTGCGCCAGGCATAATAACTCAGCGCTCCGGCAATGCTTTAAGTTTCGCGTGATTGTAAATTACATTTGTGTCAAAGTTCCCCTCTTCTCTTTTTATGAGAAGAGGGGCCGGGCGCCGCACCGGGCCCGACAAAGCGGGTGATGAGTTCCCCGCACAGAAAATAAAGAAATTATTATATATTGTTCCCACGTAAACATTTTTATCAGCAAATAATATTTAAACGATAAACTTATGAAATATATCCCGGCTTTTATCCTTTCGCTTTTTCTTTTAACCTCTCTCTCAAATTCATACGCGCAGCTGCCCCATATAAACGAAAAACAAATCGCCGCGCGAGTTGATTCCGTTCTCGCGCTTATGACGCTTGATGAAAAAATCGGGCAGCTGAACCAGATATCATACGGCATTGGCTGGGGGCCGACTGTGAAAGTTGCCGTGCCGGGCGAGTACGCGCAGATGGTGAGAGAAGGAAAGGTCGGCTCATTCCTGAATGCCATCGGCGCTGAGTATACCGGCGAACTTCAGAAAATCGCGCTTAAAGAATCAAGGTTGAAGATCCCGCTTATATTCGGGCTTGATGTAATTCACGGTTTCAAAACAACTTTCCCGGTCCCTCTGGGCGAGGCCGCGACCTGGCAGCCGGAGTTGGCGGAATTGTCCGCGCATTACCAGGCGATGGAAGCCGCATCAGCAGGAATTCACTGGACGTTTTCGCCAATGGTTGATATAGCCCGCGATCCCAGATGGGGCAGAATTATGGAAGGAAGCGGAGAGGACCCATATCTCGGCTCGCTGATGGGAGCTGCAAGGGTGCGCGGATACCAGGGAAATTTATCTGATCTCAATATAATTGCCTGCGCGAAACATTATGCCGCTTACGGGGCCGCGGAAGCAGGGCGCGATTACAACACTGTTGACATTTCTGAACGGACACTTCGCGATATCTATCTTCCGCCATTTAAAGCGGCGCTTGATGCGGGCGCTCAGACTTTTATGGCTTCATTTAACGAAATCGGCGGCATTCCCTCTTCGGGAAACAGGTTTTTGCTGAATGATATATTAAGAGACGAATGGGGATTCAAAGGTTTTGTTGTAAGTGACTGGAACTCAATCGGAGAAATGATAGCTCACGGTAATGTTCCCGATTTAAAGCACGCTGCGGAACTTTCCTTTAACGCGGGGCTTGATATGGATATGGAGTCGCGCGGGTATTCTGAATTTTTGGAAGAACTTATTAAGGAAAAGAAAGTCGATATAAAAACGATTGACGAATCCGTCCGGCGTGTGTTAAGAATAAAGTTCATTCTCGGCCTTTTCGATGATCCTTTCCGTTATTGTAAAAAAGAGCGTGAAGATAAAAACATAATGAACGCGGAAGTTAAAAACGCGTCGCTTGAAGTCGCAAAAAGATCATTTGTATTGCTAAAGAACGACGGCGGGCTTCTTCCGCTGAGTAAAGATTTAAAAACTATTGCGGTGATCGGTCCTTTGGCTGCTTCCAAAGAAGACCCGAACGGAGAATGGGCGTGTCAGGGAGCGGCAGAAGATGTAACCTCCGTTTTGGAAGGATTGACCAAATTCACGAACGAAAAAAGCAAGATACTCTATTCTAAAGGCTGCGAAATAGACGGAGTCTCGAAAGAAGGATTTTCCGAAGCGGTTGAAAAAGCAAAACAGGCGGACGCGATTATCCTTTGCCTGGGTGAAAGCAGAAATATGTCAGGAGAAGCGTATTCCCGTTCATCGCTTGATCTTCCCGGGGTACAGGAAGAACTGGCGAAGAAAATATTTGATACAGGTAAACCGGTGGTTGTTGTGCTGATGAACGGCAGGCCGTTATCTCTCGGATGGATTGATGAAAATATTCCAGCTATACTTGAAACCTGGTTTGCGGGAACAATGACCGGTGATGCTGTTGCCTCCGTGCTCTTTGGCGATTACAATCCGTCAGGGAAATTGCCCGCAACTTTCCCGCGTACTACAGGGCAGGTTCCTGTCTATTATAATCACAAAAACACAGGAAGGCCCGGAAATCCCGGCAACAGGTATACATCAAAGTATTTTGATCTTCCTCTTACGCCTCTCTATCCGTTTGGATACGGTTTGAGTTACACAACGTTTGCATATAATGATTTGAAGCTAGACTCAGAGAAAATTACGAAAGATCAATCGCTAACTGTTTCCGTAAAAGTTAAAAACACCGGCAGGTACGACGGAGAAGAAGTTGTTCAGCTTTATGTACAGGATCTCGTCGGAAGCGTTACGCGTCCCGTTAAGGAGTTAAAGGGATTTCAGAAAATATTGCTTAAACGCGGTGAAGAGAAAACAGTAACATTCACACTTACAGAAAAAGACCTTCGCTTCACCGCCGCGGATATGAAGTTCAAATCAGAACCGGGTATGTTTAAAGTTTATGCCGGAACAAACTCTGCCGATGTGAAAGAAGCGAAGTTTGAACTGACGGAATAAACGATATTGCGATCCGTGTCAAATTTATGGATATAAGATATATCTGACCAGAAAACCAGGATAAAAGAAATACGGGTATCACCGGTTGTTGCTATCTCTCGGTTCCTCCTTGTGGCGATTTACTTCCTTGCGGCTTTAGATGCTCTTACAAGCGGCGTAATACCGGGATACCTCAGATTATATACAGGGCTTTCGATGTTTCTTCTTCCGGTTTTGCTCTTTTCAACAAATCTTACTGAGAAACCAGCCGGAATCACTCCGGCTAAATTTCTCCCGGTTTCTATGTTTATCCCGCTGCTTGCCGAAACGTTTTTCGGGCCCGCGATCTCAAGATACTTCCATCAGTACACTTTAAAATCTGCAATAGCTATATTCGTTTCATATCTGTTTTCAGACAGAGATGCTGACGGCCCATAGTCTGGTTTTATTCATAGTTATTTTATACTGCGCGGTCCGGGCATTACGGAAAAGCGACGGGAAAACGGAGAATATATCCGGCGCGGTTGCCGGCTCCCCGCGTTTCAGGAACAATAGAAATTAAACAGTTGATTATCTTTACAATACACTTTATAGGATATTAAATGAATAAACGCTTCTTCCTTCTTTTTCTGCTGATTGCCGCTGACATTCACTTGTTGAATGCCCAAATCACGAACACGGTTACATTCAAAGCCGATATAACGGAACTTCTTACACAGGGCTTCACTCCCGGCACGCACACTCTCCGCGTTGAAGGGCTTAACTGGGACAACGGGAATATTGCGGTATCGGGCGACAGAAATATGGCACAAGACCCGAATAACTTAAACACGTATGTTGCGGTGTTAAATATTAGCGGCGACGCGAACACACATATCGGTGACTCAGCGCGTTACAAATTTAAGGGCGGACCGGATAACGCATTTGTTAACGGCGGCTGGGAAAGTGGAGACCCCGTATCCGGTTACGACGGACGCGCGTTTGTTTTTCAGGCGAACGGCAGCACGATAATTCTGACTCCTGCTTCCCCGCGCCTTGAGATGATACAGACCGGAAGCGGCCTTCAGAACACTGTTACCTTCGTTGCAGACCTGACACAGATTTATGGTTCCGGAACCGGATATTTTGATCCGTCGCGCGGAGATATTATTGAAGTAAAAGGTTTCTGGGGTAATAATGCGGATACAAATATAGTTGACGGATTCCTGGTAAGCGGAAACCCGGTAATGGCGGCGGATCCTTTCAATCCAAAATTTTACAGCACAACTCTTACTATCGGCATTCCCGCAGGAAACCAACCCGGAAAAGGAACGGGATTTAAATTTAAAGCAAGCCCGGATGATCACTTTTCAAATACCGGGTGGGAAGTTACGGCGAACAGGAATTATTATTTCGGCGCCGATGATACGACAGTTACACTCGCTGCAATTCAGCCGTCTATTTCTCCCGCCGCCGGGCCGCTCACAAACAGTATGACGGCTTTATACCAGGTTAATCTTGTGGAAGGATCGCTGAACAGGTTTGATAATTCGGTTATTCCGAGGAGCCAGGTACCATTTTGTATACTCAAAGGCGCGGCCCCGGCGCTCGGCAACTGGCAGGGATCGTGGACTTTAACCGATACGGCACAGGCAGTCATTCTGAATGATGCGGGCCTTGACGGCGATAAGATTGCGGGCGATCATATCTTTTCTTCGCGGGTTACTTTTGCCGCGGGCACAGCCACGGGTTTATCACCGTACAAATACGGCGCGTATTATCCCGGATGCGAAAGCGTTGCAGGTGTTTCCGGTAATTATCTTGATAATTCTGCGCCAAGCGGAGCGGATTTCTCGTTCTACATACGCGAAAGCAGCTCGGTACTAGAAGTCCTGAACACCTGGCCGACAGTTGTATCGTCGGTCGAGCGGATACCGGGTGAAGCGCCTGCGTCATACTCGCTTGATCAGAATTACCCCAATCCTTTTAACCCTGAAACAAGGATCAGATATACATTGCCGGTCTCCTGTGTTGTTAAATTGGACGTATACAACGCGATGGGTGAGCACGCGGCGCAGTTATTAAACGCCGGACAGTCCGCCGGCACTTATGAGCTGACTTTTTCGCCTGCAAATTTGGCGAGCGGTATGTATTTTTATACTCTGACCGGGGATAATTTCCGCGCGGTTAAAAAAATGATCTATTTAAAATAATTTTTTCCGGCCGGGGCCTTTTACCGCTCCGGTAATTTATACTTTATTATGTACAAATATTTATTCCTAATAATTATTTCCTGCAGTATGCTTATTGCGCAGGATAAAATAATTTACGGCAGCAGCGCCTATTCCGTAACAGCGTCATCTATAACAGACGGCAAATACCGCGCTGAAGTTACAGGAACCAATTCAATACGCTCCAATTATACTCCTGCGTTTTCAGAAAACTTTAACCGCGTACTCATTTTTAAGTTCGCCATCAACGGGAAAGATAATGAACGCGCGCCGGGGCTTGACCACAGGGTTTATTTAAATCCCGACAAAGGGGAATTCACAACTCCAGTATTGGTTTTTGGCAAAGAAGATCCGTACGGAACAGATATGGGCCAGGGGAAAGACAACCCCATTCTTCCCGGCCAATCATTTAATATTACATTCCGCCTGGATATGCGGCAGACGCTGGAAGAATTGAACACGAAAGGCTTTTACACAACCTATTCAGGCGAGAAAATATCTAAAAATGATTTCAACGGAGTTTACATAGCCGGAAGCGCTGAACCGCTTACCTGGGATTTCGCGGGTCTGAATAAGAACGATAAATTCAAATTAACAGATACTGATAAAGACGGCATTTATAAAATAACGCTGAAGTTTACAAATAAAGTTCAGTACGAAACAGATAATGATGGTTATGCCGTCAGGCGCCTGCGTGAAGTTCCTGCGGGCATTCCCGTTTACAATTCATCTTATCCTCTGCTCAATGCGCTTTACCGTATGTCAATAGATGAGATGCTTCTTGATGTGCGTGACGATGGCGCTTATATGGCGGGCGCGAAGTGGACCGGTGTGTGGACTCGGGACGTGAGTTACAGCATTCTCTTAAGTCTCGCGATCGTTCAGCCGGATGTCTGCAAAACAACGCTGATGGCTAAGGTAAAAAACGGGATGATAATACAGGACACCGGAACCGGCGGCGCGTGGCCGGTATCAACAGACAGGATGATATGGGCGGTTGCAGCGTATGAAGTTTATCTAACCACCGGCGATAAAAAATGGCTGAAAAACATTTATGACATAATTTCCCGTTCCATCGAAGCAGATCTTGTCACTGTTTTTGATCCCGCGACCGGGCTGGTAAAAGGGGAGTCAAGTTTTCTTGACTGGAGGGAACAAACCTATCCCGTCTGGATGGATCCGAAAGATATTTATGAATCTAAATGCCTTGGCACAAATGCCGCGCACGCGATGACATATAAATTAATGGCGGAGATAAGCCGGCTGCCGGGAAAAGACGGTACGAAATACAAAGATAAATATGAGTCATTAAAGGCAGCGATCAATAAAAACTTTTGGATGGAAGAAAAAGGTTACTACGGGCAGTTCATTTACGGGCGAGCTTATCCGGTCCTCTCGCCAAAAAGCGAAACGCTCGGTGAAGCGCTGACTGTTATAAGCGGTGTTGCGGGGGACAGGGCCGCAAGGGTAATTAAATCAATGCCCGTGATGCCGTACGGCTCTCCCGCAGTTTATCCGATGGAAAAAAACATACCCCCGTATCATAATAACTCAGTATGGCCGTTTGTCGAAGCTTACAAAATGTGGGCAGCCAGGCAGGTTAATAATGAAGACGCGGTTTTGCAGAGCATTTCCGGGATTATGCGCGCGGCGGGACTGTTCCTGAGCAACAAAGAAAATTTTGTGGCGGGGAACGGTAATTGTGCCGGAACGGAAATAAATTCCGACAGGCAGCTCTGGAGCGTTGCCGGCTCACTATCTATATATTACAGAGTTCTTTTCGGAATGGAATTTACCGGAGAAAAACTGTTCTTTAAGCCATTTATACCTTCTTCTCTTGGAGGAAAGCACACATTAACCGGTTTAAAGTTCGGTAAGGCCGTTTATGATATTACTGTTACCGGCAGCGGGAATGCCGTCAGTTCATTCCGTGTCGACGGAAAAGAAAAAGAAGAACACGCCGCTGGCCCGAATATGAAGGGAAAGCATAAAATCGAAATAGAATTAAGGCCCGGAGCAATTGAGAACGGATTAAATCTTACAGAAAATTATTTCACTCCCGCTGTACCGGTTGTTACAATCGCCGGAGAAAGCGTTTCCTGGAATAGAGTTGACGGCGCGGTAAATTATTTTGTATATAAAAACGGCAGACGTATCGGCTCAACTTCAGAAAATAAATATGGCGTAATAAAAAACGATATAGTTGACGAATACCAGGTTTGCGCCGCGGATAAAAACGGAATTACTTCTTTCCTGTCTGAACCTGTTTATTGCGGCAATAATATAATCAGCATTCCGCTTACTGCATCGGCGGAAGGTATTAAGCTGAATTCTGTCCAAGGTGAAAAACACGAATTCAAATTTGACCTGATTGACGGCGGAGAATTTATTCTTGCGTTCGTTTACTCAAACGGAAACGGCCCGGTAAACACTGACAACAAATGCGCGGTACGCACAGTTTATTTAGACGGCGATTTTGCCGGCACGCTTGTGCTTCCGCAAAGGGGGACCAACGACTGGAAGAGCGAGGGGTTATCCAACGGACTGAAAATTAAATGCAGCGCGGGCAAACACAGGATTAAGGTAGAATTCGGGCCGCTCAATAATAATATGAATTATTCCATTAACGAAGCGGTCATTAAATCAATCCAGTTAATGCAGATTAATTCCGTATACAGAAAATAATGATGAAATTACCACGCACGAAAGAGATGCTTAGATTATTATTGCTCATAATAATAACCGCGCCTTGCTGTACCTACGGGCAGGTATCTCTTTCATACCTGCAAAACGATAAGTCGATGTATGCTCCCGGAGATACCGTTAAAACAACGGTTACTTTTTCATCCGCGGTTACGGGCGCGGCGCTTTACAGGGAATATTATCATCTTAGCGAAATGATATTTGCTGATTCTGTCACTGCAATCTCAGGCGCGGCATATCAGGTTAACTGGCTCCCTCCCGCGACGGACTATAAAGGTTATTTGTTCAAATTGATTTTAAGGATCAACGGCATACCATCCGATACGGCCAATATCGCCATTGATGTTTCATCAGACTGGAAACGTTTTCCCCGCTATGGCTTTTTGTCAAAGTATCCCGTTCTCACATCAACCGATGCTGCTGCAATAATCGGGAACCTGTCGCGCCATCATATTAACGGGATACAATATTATGACTGGCAGTGGAAACATCATAAACCTCTGCGCGGCGAGCCGGGAAGCATTTACAGTTCGTGGCCCAATATTGCGAACCAGACCAATTATCTTTCCACAATACAGAAATACATTGCCGCCTGTTCGTCGCGTAACATAAACTCAATGGCATACAATCTGCTTTACGGCGCTTATGCCAGCGCCGCCGCGGACAGCGTGAGCGATCAGTGGCGCATCTTCAGCGATGTTACCCATCTCCAGCCGGATTTTCACGATCTTCCCTCAACCTGGGCAAGCGATATTTACATTATGGACCCGTCGAACAGCAATTGGGTGAGGTACATCAATAAAGAAATGCAGAAAGTGTTTCTTGGTTTGAATTTTAACGGGTGGCACATCGATCAGCTCGGCGACCGCGGCACAAGGTATAACTTCAGCGGACAGGCGATTAATATGACTGCCGCCTTTAAGTCATTTACTGATTCGGCAAAAGTAATATTAGGTGTTCCGCTGGTATTCAACGCGGTCACAAATTATGGACAGACGAATATAGCAAAAGCGCCAGTCGACTTTCTTTATACCGAGGTTTGGAACCCTTATAACAGCTATTCCGACCTGGTAAGCCTGGTTAATTATAATTATTCGTTTAGTAATAAGACGAAGAATTCAGTTCTGGCAGCGTACGTTAATAAAGGAATAAGCGGCACTGCCGGATATTTTAACCCGGCATCGGTTTTATTTACAAATGCCGTTATTTTTGCCTCCGGCGGTTCGCACATTGAACTTGGCGAGCATATGCTTTCGCACGAATACTTTCCGACAAACAAACTGCAGATGAGCGCTGATCTTAAAGCGTCAATGGTGCGTTATTATGATTTTCTTACAGCGTATGAAAATATTCTCCGCGATGATCTGAATCCCTACGCGGTTGACATTTCGTCACCAACGCACCCTGTCACCACCTGGCCGCCGCAACAGGGAAGGCTGTGGGCCTATCCCCGCGCAAAAGGTAAAAACCTTATTGTGCAGGTAATAAATTTTAAGTCCGCAACAACGATGTACTGGCAGGACAACACCGCAATACAGGCGGTCCCCGCGCTGCTTGAAAACATACAGTTCAGGATCCCGGTTGCAAAAACTGTTTCTAAAGTATGGTACGCGAGCCCTGATAATGATTTGATTGTACCGCAGAATATTGCTTATACAGCAGACACCGACGGCGTTACAGTAACTCTGCCGAAACTAAAATACTGGTCCACAATTGTTGTGGAGTTTGAAGGTGATCTGACCGGGTCGGCGGAGAAAACAGAACCGCGCCTGCAGAAAAACAACTTACTTCAGAATTACCCGAATCCGTTTAATGCGGCAACCGAAATCAGGTACTCCATTTCTGCAGACGGAGATGTCTCCGTGAAAATATTTGATATGCTGGGGAATGAAGCCGCGACATTGCTTGATGCCGGCCAGTCAGCGGGGGAGCATACTTTGACTTTTGATTCAGCTAAATTATCGGCCGGTGTATATTTCTGTGTATTAAAAACATCGGATTATTGCAAAACAAATAAAATGGTTCTTTTAAAATAGTCCTAAATAAAAATCAATATTTTCCCCAACATAAACTAATGAGGTTCATTATGAAAAATTTCTTCTTTTTCTTTTTGTTTGCCGGATTTATGGCTTCTGCATTCGCGCAGCCGTATTATGTCGCGGGTGATTTCCAGGGATGGGTCAATAACGCGAACATTATGTACGATGACGGAACGAACGGAGACCTTGTTGCGGGAGACAGCATCTACTCGCTTCAGTATACTGTCGCCGCCTCAGGGTATCACGGATGGAAAGTTACCAACGGAACCTGGAACATTACTTATCCGGCCGCGAACTCCTGGTTTGAAACCGCTGCCGCTAATCAGGCTGTCCTCTTTACCTTCAACACAAAACAGATGAATGACGGCTGGCGGCCAAACACGAAAATTGTCTGCACCAACGAA
>CAIMOS010000193.1 GCA_903843135.1 uncultured Ignavibacteriales bacterium
GAGAGTTTCAGGGAGTGAAAAAAGATTCAGCAGAAACCCTGAGATATTTGTCAGGAAAATAACCAGTAAATAAAAATGCCACTTCGGCACAGGAGGATTGTTCGTCATTTCGGCAAAAGCATATTTCTGAAAAATTCTGTTCCTACTCCGTGTTTATAAACAAGTTCGCCTCCGTACACACCTGTCTGATAAATAAAATACAAACCGGCTACCGACAAAATCACTAAAATCAACCGGATAAATCCGATATTTTTTATTTCTGATTTTTTTCGGTTGCCGACGAAAATGTAAAATACGCCGGCAAGCAGCGCGGAGTAATTGAATATAGTATAGGTGGCGAAAGATTCGTGCAGTTCCATTAATTCATTAATGGAATTAAGGCCGTGCTTTGCGGCTAAATGCGCACCGTGTTCATTAAAGTGGGTTGCCGCCATATTCCCGGTGAGTAAAGCGAATACTGATAAGATAAGTCCTGTTGATAAAACAATAAGTTCAACTTTTAGTGTTAATTCATTATTCCTGAATAGCCGGAAAATGTGCAGAATACTTCCCAGAGAAAATAAAGCAATCGGGAAGTGTACTAATTTTGGATGGAGATCTATAAATTCCATTAAAGTTATCAGTAATAAATTTTATAAAGAAATAATCCTCTTGCAGGGGCAGATTCACCGGCTTTCGTTCTGTCTCGTTCCGTCAGTATATTTGTAAGTATATTGCCGGAGTCCGGAACCTGATAATATTTTATCAGTGTACCGACAATTGACCTGACCATTCCGTGGAGAAATCTGTCTGCTTCGAGCCTCACAAAAGTAAGATTTTTTCCTTTAAACCACCTAACTGATTTGAGGTTGCACATAAGATTTTCAACCTCGGCAGCGTGTTTAGTGAACGCAGAGAAATCGTGCCTGCCCGGTAAATAAGCGGACATCTCGTTCAGAACTTTCGTATCTAATTGAGTATAACGGTACCACGAGTATTTATAGTTGAACGGGTCCTTTCTGTGAGAAATAAAATAATAATACACACGGGAAACAGCATCGAATCGGGCGCTGAAATTTTCCGGCACTTCTTTTAATTCTGAAACGCTTATTGAAAAGGGGAGAATGGAGTTAACAGAATAGAGGAATTCGAAACCGGTAAGTTTACGTGGTGACTTAAAACTTGCGATCTGGCCGAAAGCGTGGACACCGGTATCAGTTCTTCCGGCGCCTGTTATTACGGTTTTCTGAGATAGAACTTTTGATATGGCATCAGTCAGTTCCCCCTGGACCGTTCGGGCGTTTGCCTGAATTTGCCAGCCCGAGAATTCGGTGCCGTCGTAGGATACGCGGAGTGCATAACTAAACATTGCTGTATTCCCCGATGACGTTAGTAGAGGACAGGATCATCTCAAAATAAAATATTCTAGAATTCATTAAAAATAAATATATAGCATTCAAATATAGCGATTAAGACAACCCGCGGCTTTGCGGCTTCGCGAGAAAGTGATTCCGAAAAGGCGCGTCTTTGAACCGGTTATTTTTTATGCTTCTTATCCTCATAAACTTACTAAAACAAAAAACCCCTCGGGTTGCGAGGGGCCTTTATTAAAATAAACTTTTTATTTCTCAAATGCCAGGTTTGGGAAACGCTTCGAAAGTAAAGCATAAGAACCGAACATCACTCCTGAAAAGAAAAGATCTCCAAGCAGAGTACTGTGGAAAAACGGTATGGCCGCTACATAACACGATACCAGGCCTGTAACATCTCTCGGGTAGAGATACCCTGACGCCCAGACTCCAAAATTGGTGATGATAAAGAAAGATACCGAAGCCGTAACAGATGCAGAGGCAACTGAACCTGTTCTGACTTTATTATGAAGCATAGTATTACCGAGGAAGACAATAAGCAGGGTGGCAGCGTACACTACTATCATCCCTTCGTGAAGCCCAAGGACCAGGTCCGAAAGGAATAAGGCAAATACTGGCGCAGCATATCCCAGCCAGTTTCGATTGATATAAGCGCCGCTGAAAAGCGCTAATGCTCCGATAGCCGTGAAGTTCGGATAGTGAGGGATCAGTCTTGAAAAAGCAGCAAGCACGATCATTAACAGAACTGCAGGGAGTGCATTATTTTTATAGGTGGTCATCAAATCTCTCCGTAATAATATCTTTCTAAATATAATGATATTTTTTGTTAACAAACATATAATATTTTTGTGAAAAATCGAATTGAAATATTAAGGGATCAGAGGGAAGCTTAAGCCTTGACCCAATCCAATCAACAGGATGTGCAGCCCATACCGGGAATAATTGCATTGAGAAGTAAAAAATCTAATATTCATTTCCGAAACCGTTGGATATTAAAATTACATTTGATAAGTTTGTCAATACATTTTTGTTTTTAGCAGGTATACACAATGCGATGGATTATAGACTTTCTTAATTCCTCAATCGGTAAGAAAATAATTGTTTCATTTACCGGTATTTTTCTCTGCAGTTTCCTCCTCGTCCACCTCTCCGGAAACTTCTTATTATTCAGAAGTGATCAAGGCGAAGCCTTCGAAGTATATTCGAAGTTTATGTCTACAAACGGCATCATAGGATTTTTAGAAATCGGACTTGCCCTCGGCTTTGCAATTCACATTTTCAACACTTTAAGGCTGACCCTTGAAAATAAAAGGGCCCGGCCGGTTCCTTATGCTGTCAACAAGGCATCCGAGAACAGCAGTCTTACTTCGCGGACAATGTTTTACTCAGGGTTGCTGGTTCTCTCATTTCTGATAATTCACCTGAAGAGTTACTTCTGGGAACACAGGATTGTGGGGAGTGATCTGACTATGTATCAGTCCGTAGTGGAATCATTCAAGGATCCGGTCTATGGAGGCTTTTACGTGTTTGCAATGGTACTCCTCGGACTGCACCTCAATCACGGTTTTGAAAGTGCGTTCCAGACTCTGGGTTTGAACCATAAAAAATATACTCCGATAATTAAGTTTCTCGGACTTCTTTTCTCAATCATTGTACCGGCCGGCTTCGCAAGTATGCCGATATACTTCTTTATTTATCAATAAGCTTTGGTATGGAGCGATAATATGAAATTGGATTCAAAAATACCTGATGGACATATCTCTGAGAAGTGGTATAAACACAGGTTTCAGCTTAAACTTGTAAATCCCGCCAACAAACGGAAATACAGCGCGATTGTTGTTGGAACAGGGCTTGCCGGCGCCTCCGCTGCAGCCTCGCTGGCAGAATTGGGTTATAACGTTTCTGCATTCTGCTATCAGGACAGTGCGCGCAGGGCGCACAGCATTGCCGCGCAAGGCGGAATTAATGCCGCAAAGAATTACCAGAATGACGGTGACAGTGTATACCGTCTTTTTTATGATACGGTAAAAGGAGGCGACTACAGGGCACGTGAGGCCAATGTTCACAGGCTTGCTGAGGTAAGCGGTAATATCATTGACCAGTGCGTAGCACAGGGCGTACCGTTCGCCAGGGAATACAGCGGTTATCTTGATAACCGTTCATTCGGTGGGGCACAGGTTTCAAGGACCTTTTACGCAAGGGGCCAGACCGGACAGCAGTTACTGCTGGGAGCTTACAGTTCTTTATCCAAACAAATCGGGCTTGGTAATGTTAAAATGTTCACCAGGCACGAAATGGTTGAACTTGTTGTGATAAACGGAAGAGCGAGAGGTATTATAGCCCGTGATATGGTTTCCGGCAAAATTGAAAGATACGTTGCGGATGCAGTCCTTCTTTGTACAGGTGGATATGGAAATGTCTACTATCTCTCTACGAACGCTAAAGGATCAAATGCGACGGCTATCTGGCGTGCCTACAGAAAAGGCGCTGCGTTTGGAAATCCCTGCTATGTTCAGATTCACCCGACCTGTATACCCGTGAGCGGCGATCACCAGTCCAAACTGACGCTTATGAGCGAGAGTTTGCGAAATGACGGAAAAGTCTGGGTGCCTAAGCGGGGTGATGATACCCGTAATCCTTCCGATATACCAGAGGCAGACAGAGATTATTTCCTGGAGAGGAAATACCCGTCATTCGGTAATTTGGTTCCCCGTGATGTTGCCTCCAGAAACTCTAAACAGGTTTGTGATGAAGGTAAGGGCGTAGGGGGCAGTAAACTCGCTGTCTACCTCGATTTCAGGGATGCCATCAGCAGGCTCGGAAAACCCAAAATTGAAGAAAGATACGGCAACCTTTTCCAGATGTATGAACAGATCACTGCAGAGGATCCGTATAAAACCCCGATGAGGATCTATCCCGCGGTACACTATACAATGGGCGGACTTTGGGTCGATTATAATCTGATGAGTACAATTCCGGGATTGTTTGTGCTTGGTGAAGCGAATTTTTCGGATCACGGAGCAAATCGTTTGGGAGCAAGCGCCCTAATGCAGGGACTCGCTGATGGTTATTTTGTCATCCCTTATACACTCGGCGGTTATTTCGCAGAGGGTGGGCTTGATAAAGTAACAACGGAGCACGAAGCATTTCAGGCTGCTGAAAATGAGGCAAAAGGCAGACTCGATAGATTGCTCAGTATCAATGGCACAAAATCAGTTGATTATTACCATAAAGCGCTTGGGAAGATTATGTGGGATAATGTCGGTATGTCGCGTAATGCCAAGGGCTTAGAGGAAGCCATTAAAAAGATCAAAGAGATTCGAGAAGAGTTCTGGCAGAATGTGAGAGTTCTCGGAGCGAATGAAGAAATCAACCAGTCGCTAGAAAAAGCCGGCAGAGTAGCAGATTATATGGAACTCGGCGAGTTAGTCGCAAAGGATGCTCTGCAGAGGAACGAATCGTGCGGCGGACATTTCCGTGAAGAGTACCAGACTGAAGAAAATGAAGCCCGCAGGGATGATGAAAACTTCAGCTATGTTGCCGCCTGGGAATATAAAGGTGATGACGCTGAACCGGTAATGCATAAAGAACCGCTGCAGTTCGAGTATGTAAAACCGAGTCAAAGAAGCTATAAATAATTCAAGTTAAGTTATTAAAATTGTTAAGTTTACAGGTAAATAAATGAAGTTAACTCTAAAAGTATGGCGCCAAAAAGACGCTAAGTCCAAAGGTGATTTTAAGACTTACGAATTAAGCGATGTATCACCGGATATGTCATTTCTGGAGATGATTGACATTCTGAATGAAAAATTGATTGACTCAAAGGAAGACCCGATTGCATTTGATCACGATTGCCGCGAAGGTATTTGCGGCAGTTGCGGACTCTATGTTAATGGCAGGGCGCACGGACTAAAACGCGGGATCACGGTATGTCAACTCCATATGCGTTCATTTAATGATGGTGAGACTGTTTGGATCGAGCCCTGGAGGGCGAAACCCTTCCCTGTGCTAAAAGACCTGATTGTGGATCGTTCACCTCTCGACCGGATTATGCAGGCAGGCGGCTTTATCTCAGCCAGAACAGGCTCGGCTCCTGACGCCCACGCTGTTCTAATTGACCACGATACCGCAGAATTGGCAATGGATGCCGCTGCCTGTATCGGGTGCGGTGCGTGCGTGGCAGCCTGCAAAAATGCTTCGGCTATGCTCTTCGTTTCCGCGAAGGTTTCTCAGTTTGCGCTGCTTCCCCAGGGACACCCGGAGAGAGAGAGCAGGGTACTTGCTATGGTTGCTCAGATGGATAAGGAAGGATTTGGATCTTGTACGAATACAGGCGCCTGTGAGGCCGAATGTCCTAAGAGTATTTCAATAACAAATATAGCCCGGCTGAACAGGGAATATCTAAAAGCTGTTATAAAGTAAATATATATTTGACTTTACATAAAAATCCCGGATAATTAGCCGGGATTTTTTATTTTTGCAGTATGCAAATAAATTATTTCTATGATGTTTGAAAAAGAAATCCGGTTTATTGTTGATTTCAACATTAATAAGATAAAACGTCTCGGGGCGTTTTTTACAGTTAATGATCTTATTAACTCTGATATTCATCCGGCTATCATCCAGTACATTTCGGCGGAGTTGAACTATCTGCTGCATCTTGACAGGAGGAAGATTCTTAAAGAATCGGTGTTTGATTATTCGGGTAAGGAAATCGCACAGCTTTTTGAGAAGATCGGCGAAATAATACGGAACAACAAACTTCTTCCATTTGAGGACACAAAACGGTTAGTCGAACAGGCAGTTATTTTTAACGTTAATTTCGTTATCCGTCCCCGCTGGACTCTGAAAAGATTTGTTTATGACAGTGAAGAAATAAGAAACTTCAATGACATTAAACTCTTCCTGAAGTATTGTTACTTTTATGATTACTATCCCAATATCCTGGTTGCCTTTTTCGATAAAAAGAACCTTCTGGAGATACCCGTCTCGGAGTTTGATAAAGCGTTATCCAAAATTGAAATGGAATTGCTCCGCACCCAAAGCCGGATAATCATCGATGATAGCTTAAAAGCATTAAGTGAGTTTATAAATATCGGTGAGAGTAACAAGAAAATTATCGGTGTGGGTATGGTGGAAACTTTCCTTAAGGAGAAAGGGCTTCAAGACTATATCACAAAGATCAGGACTTTACTCTCCGATGACCCGAAACAAAAATTTGAAGTTGATGAATTTAAGAATGCAATTTACAGCGGTATTCCGATAGGCACAGAGAGTTCCGCGCTATTTGCGGTAAGCCGTCCCGAATCTGTTCCGGATCAGAGTACTGAATCACTTCCTAAAATCAATAAAGGATTATTCAGCTCATTCACGAATACTTCTTCGAAAGAAGGGGATTCAAGAATTACCGATTCTCACAAAGAGGAGGAGCAACTGAATCAGTTGGAGTTGTTCCTGAATTCAAAATTAAACATTTTCAAAGAAACAGGTAATGATTCTTCCGAACAAAACGGAAATTCTGATTCTGACCGTCGCGGAACGGGTACTTTAGAGCTATTTGATGATGCAAGTCTCAGAGAGAATAAAAAAATAAAGGAAGAACCCTTATTTGCCGGGCAGAATTCAGTTCCGAATATTGAACAGTTATCAAATCCGGTGGAGCATAATCAAGAGCAATCGGAGCCGGATTCATCTTCAGCTTCACAATCACCGGGAATTCTGGAATACTTCAGTAACCGGGAAACTATGAGAATTATTTCCTCAATCTTTAATAATGACAGTATGGATTTTATTACGACGATGGAAAAGATTAATGAATCCCAGGACCGGGAGTCCGCATTGTCGCTTATAAATTCGGTTTTTTTATCTTACAAAATTAATGCTTTCAGCAGCCAGGAGGCTTCTATGATTATCCAGAGGGTCGAGAAGTACTTCTCGGAAAAATAAAATATGTTAATAGATTTTGCAGAAATTGAAGTTATCGCCGGTGACGGCGGTGACGGCGCTGTTGCTTTCAGGCGCGAGAAATTTATTCCCAAAGGCGGCCCGGCAGGCGGTAACGGCGGACACGGCGGCAGTATTTATGTACTCGCTGATGAAAACCTGAATACACTCCTTGATTTCCGTTACAAGAAAAAATATACGGCCAAATCCGGCCAGCCCGGCGGTTCCTCATTAAAAGACGGTAAACAGGGTGATGATATTATAATCAGGCTGCCGGTTGGAACGCTCGTTAAGACAGCCGATGACGGAGAAGTCCTTGTCGACCTTAAAAGAAAGGATCAGAAAGAGCTGATTGCGAAGGGGGGGAAAGGCGGAAAGGGGAACAGTAATTTCGCGACTGCAGTTAACCGTACTCCGCGTTATGCTGAACCCGGCAGAAAAGGCGAGCAGAAAAAACTGCTGCTTGAACTTAAACTTATTGCAGATGCCGGATTAGTTGGTTTTCCAAACGCCGGAAAATCAACCCTTATTTCAAAAATTTCAGAAGCCAAACCCAAAATCGCCGATTATCCTTTCACGACTTTAGAGCCAAATCTCGGAATTGTCAGGTATAAAGAATTCAAAAGTTTTACTGTTGCAGATATACCCGGGATCATCGAAGGCGCCCATAAAGGGAAGGGGTTAGGTCACAAGTTCTTAAAGCACATCGAAAGAACAAAAATATTATTAATTTTAATCGAAGCTGACTGTGAGGATATTCCGGACAGGTACAGTGTACTTCTTAAGGAATTGTACCAGTATAATAAAAAACTGTACGAAAAGAGAAGACACGTTGTCATCACCAAATCTGATATTCTTAATGAAAAAGAACTGAAAAAGGTAAAACGTTTAAGGTTCAAAGATAAGAATACCGGATTATCAGTTATATCCGCGGTTACCGGAGAAGGCATCGACAGCCTTCTTGACGAAATATGGAAACTTATAAATGAAAATAAATCATAGGTATGTTGAAATGAAAAAACTCAAAATACTTTTTTTATCGTTTAACTTTTTCTTTGCTGCTTTCTTTATAGTTTCGTGTGATGAAGGCGGCGTTATCAATATTTTTTCGGATTCGGATGATGTCTCTTTAGGTCAGCAGGTGGTTGAAGAAATTAACGCCAACCCCGCGGAATATCCCCGGTATACGGGCGATCCTTCGGTAAAGATTTATATAGTAGACAACATTTTTAACCCGATCTTAAATTCTCCCAAGGTGGCAAAGAAGAGTATTTACAGGTATTCACTGGAGATCGTACAGGATGACAGTGTGCTGAATGCTTTTGCTTTACCCGGCGGCCCGGTTTACCTCTATACAGGATTACTAAAATATCTTGACTCTGAAGCAGCATTAGCGGGCGTTGTCGGGCACGAGATAGCCCACGCAGAGAGGCGGCACGCAACCCAGCGTATGACAGCCTACTATGGCGTTTCCGTGCTTCTCAGCCTGGTTCTTGGTCAGAATCCCACAGAGATTGCGGAGATTGCAGCAAACCTGTTCGTTGGTCTGGCGTTTTTGGCAAATTCCAGGGCAAAGGAAGACGAGAGCGATCAGTACTCTATCGAATATTTGAAAGATACAAAGTATTATCCAGGAGGAGTAAAATTCTTCTTTGAGAAAATGCGTGATGACGGTATTGTAAGTTCTCAAAGCAGCCAGATTCTGACCTTTTTGTCAACTCATCCGGATCCGATACAGAGAATCGCCTCAACGAACACACGGCTTACGAATGCCGGTATTTCATTACGTGACTACACGACAACCGGTGCTGATATTGGCCGTGAAAGCTATCTGACAAATATTAAAAGCAAACTTCCGTAGTTAAAGTGAATTTTCGTCAATTCGGAAAAACTGAACTAAAAGTTTCGGAAGTGGGTTTCGGCGGATGGACTATCGGCGGCCCGGCGATGGCAGGAGACATTCCGATAGGTTGGGGGGATGTGGATGATAACGAGTCAATCCATGCCCTAAACTCGGCCTATTATAACGGAATTAATTTCTTTGACACAGCGGACTTCTATGGACTCGGGCACAGCGAAGAGTTGATCGGAAAAGTATTTAAGGACAAAACCAGCCGGATTATAGTTGCTACAAAAGTCGGCCACAGGCTGGATGAAAACCAGAAGATATTTTTTGACTACAATAAAAAATATATACTTGAAGCCTGTGACGCAAGTCTGAGAAGGCTTAAAAGGGACTATATCGATATTTATCAGCTTCACAGCGCCCGTCTGGGACATCTTGAACAGGGAGAATGCATAGAGGCGATGGAGAAACTGAAAGAACAGGGGAAAATCAGGTATTGGGGTATTTCCCTTAACACCTTTGAACCATTACCGGAAGCCCGGTTTTTTATCGATAATAAAATCGGGGACTCATTTCAGTTAGTTCTTAATATTATCAACCAGTTAGCGCTTAGCGATATCATTCCTGCGGCCGCTGAAGCAGGTTATGGAATCATTGCCAGAATGCCGTATCAGTTTGGGCTGCTGACAGGCAGATTCAATCCGGATACGAAATTCACTTCCGGCGATCACAGAAGTTTCAGGCTTACCCCATCAGTTTTGGCGAAATCCTTATCTGCGCTTAATCAATTATGGAATGAACTCGGTATTTCGACGAATGAGGAGAAGTCGCGGTTAGCGATGTCCTTCGTGCTATCAGTTGAAGGCGTCAGTTGCGCCATACCGGGTATAAGAACAAGGGAACAGGCCGAGAAAAACACCGGAGAATTCCCCAAATTACCGGCGGAAACTGTGCATCTTATAAGAGAGTATTATTACAGTTATTTTAATGAGATAGTGGGGGAATTTCGGAAAAACGGTTGATCTTGCTTTTTTTCTTAAAATTTACTAACTTTAAAATCTTGTTTTCCGGCGAGGTAGCTCAGTAGGTTAGAGCAATGGAATCATAATCCATGTGTCGGGGGTTCGAATCCCTCCCTCGCTACAAATATTTATCGGAGTCTTTTTATATGTATACTTTTCTAATGTTTCTTTCAATCATCATTGCGTTATTATTAATCGTAATGATACTTCTTCAGGCCAGCAAAGGCGGCGGATTAGCAGGTACTTTTGGCGGTGCTGCAAATGTAGGCGCGATGTTTGGGACAAGAAGAACAGCGGATTTTTTAAGTAAGTCGACCTGGTGGCTTGCAGGCGTTTTAGTTTTGCTTGCACTTTTGATCAACTTGTTCTATTTACCGGGCACAGGATCTGGCAGTGACAGAAGGAGCATAATTCAGGAATCCGGCCGGTCTACCGCTCCGACAACACCGACTCTTCCACAAAACAAGTAATTGAAACCGGGGAACGGATCCCCAAATAAATTTTAAGCCCTTTGCTGAATATGTTTTTCGGTAAAGGGTTTTTTTTATTCCAGTGACGCAGATAAGAGTTCGATTATTTCGTCCTGTATCCCCTTATAAAAATGGGCTGAACCTTCGTCATATTGGAAAAGAATACTTACGATTATGTCCCGGCTGTAAACGGATGAAAGGAATCCCGTAACCGAAGTGGATCCTTTCAGACTACCGGTTTTACCATAAAATTTATATCCGGGGGCAATCGATGACATCCTTCTCCCCAGAGTACCGTCAGTACCTGCAACGCTCAGCGTAGTTAAATAATTCTCATAAAAATCCAGGTTAACATAAACCCACTCAAGCAATCCGCACAAGGATGCGGCAGAGCAATAATTATATTTCGATAATCCCGAGCCGTCGGCGATCTGTGTCCCTTCTGAGTAAATATCGTTTTCAATGAGAAATTTTTTTATCGTCTGCGAGGCATAATAACCGTTATTCTCAGTGTTGCCGCTCTTACGTCCAACGAGTTTAAATAATATTTCCGCAAGAAAATTATCGCTGCGTTTGTTTATAACGCTTACAAGTTTCTGTAGTTTTATCGAGACCCGTGCAATCTCATATGCGTCATCAGGGGTTACAGCTGTACCGTAAGTACCGGAGATCTTAATTTTCTTTTTCTGAAGGGCATTATAGAATGATTCCGCAAGGAAGACCGGAGGGTTTTCTATATTTCTCGCAACAGTCCTGTAGCGGTTTCTTCTTACTTTTCTTCGTTCAAATTTTCTATTATGGTCCAGAGCGAGCGCGGATACTGCTGGAATTAACAGGTTATTCTCGTCCTCTTCAAGCCAGTCATTTCTGTGATACTCATTATCGAGATATGAATCATCGCCGTAGATATCACCGGTAATCTTTGTCACTCCGTTTTGCAGCAGAACAGTCACGAGGGACTGAAGATCCTCGCTGTCGAATAATCCGTTACCATATCCTTTTATATAAACATTCCCTTCGATAACACCATTGTCATCCGGAGCATTGTCCGAGTATAAAACAGTAGAGATCGGATAATTGGGGCCCAAAAGACTAAGCGCTACCACAGTTGTGAACAATTTCATATTCGACGCGGGAATAACTGCCGTTGTCGAATTAAGTGCAAATATTGTGTCTTTGTCCAACGGATCAAAAACGATTGCCGAAACCTTTGTGGTTGCAGGGATTTTCGAAAGTATTTCGGAAATCTTTGCTTTTAATTCAGGATTTTTGGGAAGAGCCGGTCCAGCAACTGTTAAGATCAGAATAAGTATGTAAAAAAAGATTCTTTTAATAAGGCTCAAATGTTTATTTTAGCAGTTCAAAATAATATTAATTAACGTGTAAAATATGAAAAATATTAAAACTCCAAAAAAGGCATACGCGAATCCTAATTTTCTAAATTCTCCCGACGCAAGGACGATGAGAATTTTGGCCGAGTATCTTGAACCGAATGCCCGGTTTAACAAATACAAAGTTATGGATACCGTTGTGTTTTTTGGCTCCGCGAGGCTGGTAGCCCGCAAACAGGCTCTGAGGGAATATAACAAGATAAAGAACCTCGATCCTAAGTCTCCAAACTTTGCTTCCAAACTGAGAAAAGCCCAACAGGATCTTACGATGTCAAGATATTATGATGATGCTGTGGAACTTTCAAAAAGGTTAACAACCTGGTCATTGGGGCTTGGCCTGGATCAGAACAGGTTCATCATTTGTACTGGGGGCGGTCCCGGTATTATGGAGGCTGCCAATAAGGGCGCAAAGCAGGCAGGCGGTTATTCAATCGGGCTTAATATCAGCATACCTTTTGAACAATTTGTAAATCATTATGTAACGCCCCAACTCAGTTTTGAGTTTCATTACTTCTTTATGAGAAAATTCTGGTTCGCTTATTTATCAAAAGCATTGATAATTTTTCCGGGCGGGTTCGGAACTATGGATGAGTTATTCGAAATAATGACTTTGGTTCAGACGGGAAAAATAAAGAAGAACCTGAAGATAATTATCTATGACGAAAAGTACTGGAAAGATATATTAAATTTTGATAAACTGGCAGACTACGGAATGATAAACAAGAGCGATCTGAATTTATTCCAGTTCTGCAGTTCACTGGATGACGCATTTGACGCCATCACGAAGCACTTTGAGAAGTATTATCTGAAGAAAAAGTAAAGTAAAAAAAGAGGGGCTGCACGATTTGCAGCCCCTGCTATTTTGGGTAAACTATTCGCTGATCATATCTGTGCGCTGAGCTCTTCTCACCGCTTTGATTTTTTGCATTCTCTTTTTAATTGATGGTTTCAGGAAGAATGTTCTCTTCTTAAATTCTTTCAGAACCCCTGACCGCTCATATTTTTTCTTAAATCTCTTTAGCGCTTTATCAATTGATTCATTCTCTTGAATAGTAATACCTACCAAAATAGCTCCTTTTATTATTTGTTAATTGTTTCTAATAATTTCTTTTTGCCTAAATTCTGAAATTCCACAAGTATGGAACTTCTGCCGTTAGAGATAAACTCTTTTGATACTACGACGCCAACATCATTCCATGCTTCGTGGAAAATTGAGTCTCCTACTCTATATGAGAGAGCGGGAGAGTAAGTAACGCTTTTTTCTCCGTCATAAAATGAAGCCTTAGGCTTAACATTCTTCTCAATTTCAACTAAATCGATGCTGAGAGTCTGTTTGCATTTCTTGCATTTAGCCCACCGCTTTGTGCTTTCTGCATCCGCACCGGCATCACTCTTAATTTCCATTTTGGTGACAGCTTTGCAGTAAGCGCAATACGCTTCAACATTCTTTGATCTGATCATTTTGGCACTCATAATAAATCTTAACTTAGAAATATACTGAATTTTTTCCTTATTTTCAAAATTATGGCAGGCTATGAGAGCCAAAAATCTGACCGGATTTTGAGAATTTACAGAAATTGGAGGGAAGAGAGGCCAAAAACTCACAAATTCATAATATATTCCAGCGCTTCTTTCAATGTCGTAAGTTGGACGATTTTCAAAGAAACCGGTACTGATATTTTTTCCTTCGTAACCGGGATGATGGCCGTTCTGAATCCGAGTCTTTCCGCTTCAGAGATCCTTCTTTCCAGATATTTGACGGGACGGAGTTCGCCGCCGAGTCCCACTTCTCCGATGGCCAAAATATCCCGGTCCACAGAAATATTCGTCAATCCGGTAGCCAGTGCGATGCAGATTGCCAGGTCCGCGGCAGTTTCATAAATATTTAGTCCGCCGGCGACATTCAGGAATACGTTGTTGGTTGAGAATCGAAGTTCAACCCGTTTCTCCAGAACCGCGAGAAGTATTGAAAGCCTGCGGTAATCAAATCCGTCGCAAATTCTCTGCGGATTACCGAAATGTGAAGGAGTGACCAGAGTCTGGATTTCAACCAGAAGAGGGCGCGTTCCTTCCATTGTGGCCGCCACGCAGCTTCCGTTTGACTTGGTATCCAGATGAGATAAAAACACTTCACTCGGATTCTTGACCTCAGAGAGGCCCGATTCACGCATCTCAAAAATCCCGATTTCATTCGTGCTGCCGAATCTGTTTTTTGTCGCACGGATGATCCTGTAGTTATTATTAGAGTCACCCTCAAATTGCAGGACAGTGTCAACCATATGCTCAAGCACCTTTGGGCCGGCAAGGTTTCCGTCCTTCGTAACGTGACCGATTATCAGGGCGCAAAATCCGTCTCTTTTCGCGATGTCAATTATCTGGGAAGTGCATTCCCTGATTTGTGTCACAGTTCCGGACGTATTTTGCAAAGCATCGGTTTGGAGCGTCTGTATTGAATCAATCACAACAACAGCCGGTTTAAGCGAAGTAATTTCGGGTATAATCGTTTCAATATTTGTTTCAGACAGAAGCATAAGTTTATCTGATCTGATGCCCAGTCGTTCTGCCCGCATCTTCAATTGTTTAACCGATTCCTCGCCGCTGATATAAAGTGAGGATACACCTGCGCTTCCAAGCGCCTGAAGCACCAAAGTGGATTTCCCGATTCCGGGATCCCCGCCGATGAGGACAACCGAACCGCTTACAAACCCTCCGCCGAGCACACGATCAAGCTCACTTATTCCCGAAGGGGAGTACTGCTCCCGGACAGGTTCAACCGATGTAAGCGGCACTGAAGCAAGCTGTTCAGTTGCTTTTCTTCTCACAGCTTTATCAGTTGTCTCAAGAATTTCTTCTGTGAAAGAGTTCCAGGAAGAGCAGGAAGGACATTTGCCCAACCATTTTAATGAATCGAATCCGCAGTTACCGCAGATATATTTTACTTTATATTTTTTCATTTTTGTCCCGCTATTTTTTTTATCAGCTCAGGAATAACTGTACCCGAAGGGCCAAGAAGAACTTCATCAAGTACACCGGATAATTCCGAGCGTTCAATATTAATTTCTACGGTATATACGCCATTGTTTACAGCGTGCTGAGGTAGTAGGGCAGCAGGGTAGACGATGTTTGAACTTCCGGCAACAAAAACAATATCAGCTGATGCTACTGTATCCTCTGCTTCGGCGAAAACACTTTCATTAAGATTCTCTCCGAACCAGACTACATCCGGCCTTATCAGTCCGCCGCATTCACATTTCGGCGAAGATAAACTATTTTCGAATGTTTGAAAATCATATCGTTTACTGCACCGGATGCAATAGTTTTTCATAATATTTCCGTGTAGTTCCAGTATGTTGGACGATCCGGCAAGGCGGTGAAGATTATCCACGTTTTGTGTTACGACAGTTACGGACGGGAAGAATTTTTCAAACTCCCTGATCGCAAGGTGGCCGGCGTTAGGTTTAGCGGAAAGTATAATATCACGTCGGAACTGATACCATTCCCATACTCGGGCGGGATTTTTTATGAAGGCTTTAAAGTTGGCGAGTTCTTCAGGTCTGAAATTTTTCCACAACCCCTCATTACCTCTGAATGTCGGTATTCCGCTTTCAGCGGAAATACCGGAGCCCGTAAGAAATACTACTCTTTGGGCCCCGGATAATTTCTCAATAAGCTTTTCAGAAAAAGCAATCAATTACTTGTTCTTGATTTGTTCGATTAATTGTTTTGAATCTTTAAGAACGATATCGTCATCCTCGTCAGCTTCAGCAATCGATGGGATTTTATACAGGAGTTCTTTTGCTCCTTTATAATTCTCAAGAGTGATGTAAGTGCGGGCGAAATCGACATAATACATTCTGAAATTCGGGCGGAGTTCAATGGCTTTTTTGAAGTTTTTCACTGCATCGTCCATCTCGCCCCAGCCAAGGCCCAGAGGGAGTCTGACGAGATAAGGTTTTTCACAAACTTTTGCGTGTGTTCTTGCGAGAACGTAATGAGCGGTAGCGAGGACGTCATTGCCTCCGTTGCCGAGCTTTATAGCTTTATTAAGGTCATCACGCACAGAGTTTACGATGCCGATAACAGAAAAAACACCTTTAAAAAGTGCAACTCTGCCATTCGCAATTGCTCTTCTCAGATAAGTGATTGATTTATTCGGGGCGAGAGTAATTGCCCTGTTAGCATAGTCTAATGATTTCTGATACAACGCTAACTGGTCTTCTTTTTGCTTGTCCGTTTGTGCCGGCAGATGTTCGGCGATGTCGACGTAGGAGCGGCTGATTCTCCATAAAATTTCCCAGTTGTCTTTGTCGGCTTTCTCAGCTTTCAGAAGAGTCTCGAGCGCTTTCTGGTTATTAAATTCCTTAGTGGCATAATTATCTGCCTGGGAGATCAGTTCATCAACTGATTGAGAGAAAATTGCAACGGAGGAAAAAAAGATCAGTAAAGTGAGTAATGTTATTTTTTTCATTTTACTTTCACGTGTTTTGTGATTGAATGATTAATTGATAGTTCGAATTATGCCTGTACTTCAGACTGAAGTTTTTCAGTCCGGTCTGCCAGTTTCAGTTGTTCAATTAGTCCCCCGATGTGTCCGTCTATAAGTTCGGACAAATTGTAAAGAGTAACGTTGATCCTGTGATCAGTAACGCGGTTCTGCGGGAAGTTATATGTACGGATTTTGTCACTTCTGTCACCGCTGCCAACCATCAGTTTACGTTTAGCTGCAATTTCATCAGTCTGAGCCTTAACCTTAATATCATAAAGCCGTGCTTTTAAAACCTTCATAGCTTTTTGCCGGTTCTTTAACTGGGACCTCTCATCCTGACACTGAACCACGAGACCGGTGGGGAGGTGAGTGATCCTGATCGCTGTCTCGACTTTATTAACGTTCTGCCCGCCGGCCCCGCCGCTTCTGTACACATCAATCTTAAGATCATTCGCATTTATATCGACCTGCACATCCTCTACTTCAGGCAGCACGGCAACAGATGCCGCGGAGGTATGCACTCTTCCGCTTCCTTCAGTGGCAGGTACACGCTGAACGCGATGGACTCCGCTTTCAAATTTCAATTCTCCGTAAACTCCCTGGCCGATTATCGAAAAAACAACTTCTTTAATTCCTCCGATACCCGTATCGTTGATGTCGATAAGTTCTATCTTCCAGTTTTTAATTTCAGCGTAGCGGCTGTACATACGGAAAAGATCTCCCGCAAATAACGCGGCTTCATCCCCGCCTGTACCGGCGCGGATTTCCATTATAATATCCTTATCGTCATTGGGGTCTTTCGGCAGGAGCAGGACTTTTATTTCCTCTTCCATCGCTTCTTTTTTGATCTTTAGTTCATCGAGTTCAGATTCTGCAATTTCAATCAGTTCTCTGTCTCTGGATGTTTCAAGGATTTCCTTGTTCCCCTCGTAATCTGTGATGATCTTTCTATAATTATTTATGGCGGCAATGATTGGTTCAAGATCGCTTCGTTCTTTATTCAGCGAGATCATTTTTTCGGAATTCGAGAAAATTTCCGGATCAGAAAGCTGAACGAGAATCCTGTCAAATTTTTCCTTAATTTTCTCTAATTTCTCAATTAATTCCATTATATCAGTATTTAGTTAGAATAATAAACCGTAAATATAATTAAAAATGCATTACTTACGTCTCCCGGGTAAAAAACACAAATACGTGATTCCCTATTCGAAAGAAGAACCTGAGGGGTTAACGAAAGCTCACATTCAGGACGATTATCTCGCTGTCACTTCCGATCTTCACAGGCGGTCCCCAGGTGCCAACACCGCTTGACACATAAAAATGTGTTTTATCTATTTTTTTATAACCCCAGGAGATTTCATAGATCAGTTTAGTTATCAGGCTTATAGGGAAAAACTGGCCATTATGTGTATGTCCCGAGAACTGAAACTCAATTCCTTCCCGCGCGCTCTGTGCAAGATTGAATGGCTGGTGGTCCAGCAATAAAATGGGCAGGTCATAAATTTTTGCGGGGCTGAGGAGCCGGCTGAGAGGTTTTCTGTCACTCCCGATGAATCTTGACTTTGAACTGTCGTCTCGCCCTGCTACTATAAAACTATTGTTTATAACAACAAAAGTATCGTTGAGCGTTTTTATGTTACTCTGATCGAAAAATTTTTTAGCTTCACCGATACCCACGATATATTCGTGATTTCCGTTGCATAAATAGATACCCAGTGGGGCTTTGATATTCTTAAGCGACTTCGCAAAGCCGTGCCTGTTAAGAACCCGGAGATTATCATCAACCGCATCACCGGCTATGAGTACGATATCCGGCGATTCTTTTTCGATTTTTTGGAGTAAATTCTTTGTAAAAGCTCCTGAATTCAGAGAAGAAAAATGGGAATCTGAGAATAGCAGAATTTTATAAGTGCCGCCGGTACCGCTCTTTTTCGGGAAAGTGAAATCGGCATATTTTGTCCTGATGTCCATTGAGTTAAGATTTCCCCATACGATCAGGGACATTACTACGATCCCGCAGATCAGGGTGACTATTCCTTTGACCCTGATATACTTTGATGGATCGGTCTTCAGGTTTTCTATCCCGGCACGAAAAAGCACTCTGGATAAATCAGTCATTGCGACTAAAATGAATGCGTATAAAAGATTAACAAAATGAAGTGAACCGGCCGCAAGGATAAAATCATAAAACCAGTTATCCAGGGAAGACAATAAACCCCGTGCCGCAGGATAGGATGCAGCGGAAATAATAAAGAGAACGATCAGAGCGATTCTCGCGGGTCTGGAAAGGAACTCAGTGCCTTGCCAGACACGGCGCGCAACATAGTAATTTGCGAGAGCGAAAACTGAAAAAAACGATATAAAAAACAGGGCCATAAATTCCGTTATAATGTGTATACTTAGATAAATAACAAAATAGCAAAATTGGTTCAATTAATTTATCCTTATCGATAAAGTCGCTACCAATCAATTACTTATTCTGCCACTGATCACTAATAAAGTTTCAGGGAGTAACTTTTCTCTGCCGGATAAGTCTAAATGTTTAATTTATTGATCATTTATGAAGTTTTATGTTTAAAGTTTTAACCGGTATTCTTGCCGTTCAGTTTTTATTATTTCCTATGTCCGCCGATTCGGTTGCTCAAAAACCGATAAAAGCGCTCAGGATAAATCAAAATGATATTAGTTTAGATGGTATTCTTGCCGAACAGGTATGGAAGACCGCTCCGGTATCGAATCTGACACAAAAAGACCCTGCAGAAGGGGAACCGGCAACCGAGCCCACGAATCTGTGGGTCGCATACGATGATAAATATATCTATATCGGCGCAAGGATGCTTGACAGTAAAGCTGACAGCATCGATATGAACTTAGGAAGGAAAGATGCGTCAATAGAGACTGACTGGCTTAACATTTTTCTCGATCCCTATTTTGACAAAACAACCGGTTATTATTTCTCATTAAGCCCCGGCGGGGCTATGCGCGACGGAGTGATCTTCAACGACAGTTGGGATGACGAAACCTGGGACGGAGTGTGGGAAGGTACTGCGAGTGTCGATAAAGACGGATGGAGCGCGGAGATGAGAATCCCTTTTTCGCAGTTGAGATTTAAGGATGCTGAAAAATTAGTCTGGGGAATTAACTTTTCGCGGGAAATAAAACGCAACAAGGAAAATTCTTACTACGTAATGGTGCCGAAAAAAGAGAGCGGATTTGTCTCAAAATTCGCGCGACTTGAGGGAATAGAAAAGATTAAACCTAAACAACGCTTTGAAATTCTGCCGTATTTCGTTCAAAAGGCGCAAAGCCTGATCCACGATCCGAATGACCCGTTTTATAAATCAAACCAATTCGATAATTCGATCGGCGTTGATCTGAAAATCGGACTGGGAACCAACGTAAATATCGATGCTACTTTTAATCCGGATTTCGGGCAGGTTGAGGTTGATCCTGCGGTTATAAACCTTAGTGCATTTGAATCATATTTCCAGGAAAAGCGGCCGTTTTTTATAGAGGGAGCTAATTCATTCAACTTTGGCGTTGACGGTTCGAACAATAACTGGGGATTTAATTTTGGAACGCCTGAATTATTTTATTCACGCAGGATCGGCAGGTCGCCGGGCGGCGGTACTTCAGTCGCGGAGTATACTGATTTCCCTTCTTCCACCAGAATTCTCGGAGCGGCAAAGATAAGCGGAAAAATTGATGATCATACTACCATCGGCGGAATTTCGGCTGTTACCGAAAGGACCTATGCTAAGTTGTGGAATAACGGCTCCTCGACATCGGAAGAAGTTGAACCGTTTACTCATTACGGAGTTGCAAGATTTAAGACTGAGCTGAACGATAAGAGGCAAATGCTTGGGGTTATTCTTACAACAGTGAATAGGGACCTTGAGAATACTGCGCTAAAAGCCAGATTTGCAAAGAATGCTTTCGTCCTTGGACTCGACGGTTACAGCTTCCTTGATGACGCGAAGATGTATGTTATAACAGCGGCATTTGCCGGATCATATGTTGGCGGTACAAAGGAATTCATCCAGAAACTACAGAAAGCCCCAATAAGATATTACCAGAGGCCTGACGCCACTTACGCCGTTTTTGATTCTACGCGGACATCTCTTTCAGGATTGTATGGCAGATTAATGCTTAACAAGCAATCCGGGAATTTTTATATAAATGCCGCTCTGGGCGCAATTACTCCCGGTATGGAGTATAACGATCTTGGATTTCAGTTTATGGCTGACCGTATCAACGGACACTTAGTAATGGGTTACAGATGGTATGAGCCGGACGGCATATTCAGGAACAAATCAATATATGTATCGCACGCCGAGAGTTATGATTTTGACGGAAACAACTCGAATAATTTTATTTGGTTTAATAGCAACTTCACTCTGATGAATTACTGGGGTTTTGCAGTGAATGGAAATTACAGTTTTGAATCTGTATCCAAGAGCGGTACAAGAGGCGGGCCGCTGATGCTGAACGCGGGAGGATACTCTCTGGGCTTTTACTCATATTCAGATTCACGCGATAAAATCACTTTCGAACTAGGGTATAATATGGCAAGTGAGGACAATTCGGGGAACTATTACAATGTCTCTTTTTATACTAACTGGAAACCCAACTCCAGGCTAAATATCAGCTTCGGACCAAGTTATGATATTATTCACGATCCGGTTCAATGGGTCAATAATTATGAAGACAATTTTGCCTCTGCCACTTACGGTACAAGATATATTTTCGGAACGATTGATCAGAAGTCAGTATCGGCCAATATCAGAATAGACTGGACATTTACTCCCAAATTAAGCCTGCAATTGTTTGCCCAGCCGTTTATCGCTGTGGGAAGGTATTCGGAATTTAAGGAATTGAAGAAACCCGGCACGAGAGAATTCCTGGTATATGGATCCGAAGGTTATGACATTAATTATAACCAGATTGATGATCAATACCTCGTCCATCCCTCCGGCGCACCGGACTTTATAATTTCAAATCCGGATTTCAATTTCAAATCTCTCCGTGGCAACCTGGTCTTAAGATGGGAAGTATTACCCGGATCAATATTGTACGCGGTTTGGTCACACGATCAGGCTAATTTTGATAATCCCGGAGAATTCAACCTGCGGAATGATTTACGGGACCTGATGAGTGAAAAAGGGAATGATATTTTCCTATTAAAATTCAGTTATTGGCTGGATGTCTAAATTTCCCAAAAGATTATGTACGAAGAATCATTTTGATTCTGTCAGATAATACTCAATAATTATAAAAGAAAAACGCCGAAATTCCGAATGTTACAAGATTGTTATTGGTTGATTTATACAAGGCTGGATAAAACAGGGTTAATCCGGCTGTCATATTCTCCTTAATTTCCTTACCAAATAACGGCACCTCAAAACCTACTCCGAAACCGGCAGTAAAATCACCCGAGTTATTTGACTGATAAGTACCGGCACCAACAGCCAGATAATATCTGAGATCTCTTCTTGTTGAAAGTTCGATTTGGAGTTCAGCGCCGACAGTATAATTCAACATATCTCCGTCACTGATGATGCCTCCTGTTAACTGGACAAGTTGATTTGTTTCTTTGTGATAGCGGTATGAAAGGCCAAGTCCGGAAACGGAACTGGTGTTAAAGCCGAACGATCTGAATACTCCCAATTCTTTATTCTGAATTATGGTTGTCGAATCGCCTTGGCCAAAAACAGAAATTTGCACGGTGAAGAGTAATAAAACAAAGAATTTATACACTGCAGACTCCAAAATATTTACAGTTGTAAAATAGCAATTTTAATGAAGAAAATATACTTTTTGGAGAACAGGATTAATCGCATTTCGTCTCATTTGAAAAACAGCGGGTATTATCCCTTGACTTACTTTTCTATAGGCAGAATAACGGAATAAGAATGCTTTAGTTTGTCCCGAATATTGACTCGATAATTTCAGGTCAAAAACTTAAGCTCAAGAAGTCTCAGGAATACTTGAATGAATTGCATTTCAAGAGTATTAACATTACATTTAAAACAGTCAATTAACTAATTCTGTGAAGCTGGCAAATTTAATACTGGTTATGGTCTATCTGCTCTCGGGCACAGTGCTGTCCGGTTACGGCAGATTATCGATCCAGACGAATTCCATCTCAGATAAAAGCAGTACTCCCAGGCAGCATTTCCTTAACAGCCAGCGGCTTCAGAAACATATTGCTCCAAACTTTCAAACAAATATCACTCCGGATGCAGTTCCCAATCAAGTTGAAACCGGAACAGCAGCAGAAGAAGTTCTTTCTTTTGTCCCTGAAAATGACTTTGATCTTTATTCTCTCCTTACCTGTTCTGATCCTACAAATAAAGCTCCGCCCCTTTCCTGATCTTTCAGTAAATATAATTTGATTAAAACGCTGTTATTAACTGACAGCGTTGGATTGTTGCATCTGAAATAATGATGCGGCTTTATTATTTATTTCAAGAAAATGAAAGGTGTTTCAAATGAATCCTAATGAAAAATATGATGACGGCAACTGGAATATGCTGGTCGTACTTGTTGTATTAATTATAGCAGGTATAATCGTGTCCGCACTAAAAGTATTCGGTGTTTTTTAAGATTAAACGGAGGGAAATCTGCTATATGCAGTTTCTTCTCCGCATACATCTGAATACCGAGCATAATTGCCCGAAGTGCCTCAGTAAGCGCCATTCTTCCGGTGTCTGCGATTAATAGTAAAATGATATGATTGCAGACTGGAAGAATGGGGTATTTTATCATTTCATAAAGAGCGAGTTTTATTATGTTGAAAACAGAATTTTTTGATATTGCAGCGCAGCAGGGATTCTATGGCCCAGAGAAGGGCGGATTATTTGGCAAAAAAGATAATGTAAGAAAATACTGGGAGGATATTGCAATCAAGATGAATCTCAGGCCTTTTATCCACGAAATTCTGGACAGGAAGGGAAAACTTAGAGTTGCAGATCTTGGTTGCGGAAGCGGAGAAGGGTATAACCTGCTGTTAAGTATACCTAACGAAATTCATTCAGAACATAGAGAATTTGTAATCGATAAAAATGATATTGAACTTTACCTGGGTGTAGATATTTCCGAAAATATGATTAAAACCGGGAAAGAAATCCATTCGGCAGAAAAGAATGTGAAATTTATGCAGGGGGACTTATCAAAAGATCATTCTTTTTTGCAGGAGGGTCCGTTCGATATTATTTTTTCAACATATTCTTCGCCATCTCATTTAACTGAGCGGGAATTAATTAATCTAATAAAAAGAATTGCTGAAACACACAGTAACAAGATCTGCATAGTACTTGACCTGTTCGCCATGTATTCCGCCGAATGGCCCGGATATTGGGGTAATTACTCACTGGAACTGAAGGAATACAATATGACGTGGTTATATTTGCCGGAGCGAAGAGAGCCTGAAGAGAATGAAATTTACAAGGTGAAGTTCTGGGGAGGAAAGGAAATCCACAGTAAATTAGGAAAGATCGCTTCGGAAATCAGAAGGAATATTGATATTTACAATCGGGACCGTTCTATACTAATAGGGCGTCACATAGATACCGGCGCATATAATGGAAACGCTCTTAAACTTCGTTACCAAGTAAACCGCCTTTTGGATCGTGATTACAGGGGTGATTATGACACTTTGCATCCGGAGATTGGATTTCTGCAAGCGTACGCAAGTAAGGCAAAAGAGGAGTATGCAAGGATTGAGGGGTATGCTAATGACTGGAATACGTTTATAAATTTTACAAAAGCTCTTTTCAGGAAGGATGACAAAGCAGTAAAACAGTTTATTGAGAATACTCCGGAGTTCATTGCGGAAGAAATGAAAATGCTCGCCTGGTTAGTGAGAAATTCCAACCGGTTTCCTGTCGTAGATTTTTGGGCAAGCGTTTACGGCCCGCAGCTAGCGGCGGTTCTGAGAAACCTTGAAATGAATTTGCCTGAGGGTCTTGGTTGCGGACACGGGATTATGTGTAATTTGATAATTGAATAAAAATTCAGAATAAGAGAATTATGTTGTTTAGAAAGCGTGAACTATTAAGAGAGTTCCTGCAGAGTGAACAGGCAGGGGGAATTATCCTGGTTGCTTGCACCGCGATGTCATTGACTATTTCGAATACTCAGTTCGGAGAGTTGTGGGCCGGCCTTTGGAATTTTATGATTGCCGGGCACAGCATTACGCACTGGATAAACGACGGTCTTATGGCAATATTTTTTCTGCTTATTGGGCTCGAACTTGAGCGTGAAATTTATACTGGAGAATTAGCAGATATAAAAAAAGCAGCATTACCAATCGCCGGCGCATTGGGAGGAATGGTGGTACCTGCGGGCATTTTCCTTGCTTTTAATTTCGGGCTGGCAACGCAGCGCGGAGCCGGAATCCCTATGGCTACTGATATCGCATTCGCCCTGGCAGCGCTCTCACTTGCGGGGAGAAATATTCCCATTTCATTGAAAATATTCCTTACTGCGCTCGCGGTGATAGATGACCTGGGAGCGATTATTATTATCGCGGTTTTTTATACAAAAACATTATCGGGATTATATCTCGGACTGGCTCTCTTAACTTTTGCGGTACTCATCGGATTAAATAGAAAGAAAGTAAACAGATTAGAGCCATATATTATCGGGGGAATTGCGATGTGGTATTTTATGCTCAATTCCGGTGTGCACGCAACGATTTCCGGCGTGCTGCTCGCTTTCGCAATTCCATTCAGGAACGGAAATGAAACATCGCCTTCGTATAAAGTTCAGCATTTCCTTCACAAACCGGTAGCATTTATTATTCTGCCCCTTTTCGCAATTGCTAATACTGCCATACAATTAAGCGGAAGCCTGCCTGACATTTTTAATGAACCGATGAGCGCCGGTATAGTAAGCGGTTTGGTCATCGGAAAACCTGCGGGGATATTGTTTTTTACTTTTATGGCGGTGAAATTGAAGTTATGTACTTTGCCGGACAATTTGGGCTGGGATCACATTTTTGGGACCGGTATTTTGGCCGGGATCGGGTTTACGATGTCAATCTTTATCACCTTACTTGCGTTTGATGAAGTGCCAATA
>CAIMOS010000194.1 GCA_903843135.1 uncultured Ignavibacteriales bacterium
GGTGTTTTTCTGCGGAGGAGATAAGGATGAATTTGATAAATGGCGCAAAGGATTAGAAAACCTCGCCAAAGACGGAACCAAAAAGAAGGTCGAAAAAACCCTTAAAATAGAGATCGAAGACGAAGCATTCGATCGACTTTACGGGCACATAAGCCACCCGATAGATATAAAGAGAAAAGATCAGAAAATCGCGGTGCGCGTTATTTCGCAGTTTGGAGAGGAAACAACGAAGGTTGTCGCTATAAAATAACAAATCCTTTTTGTTAATAACCAGGTGCAAATATGTCTGTACCAACTCACGGCCCGGATTGCATATCAAAAGCATATAAAACCAGATGCCCTGATTGCGGAAATGATGTTTTCTTTTTTACCTGCAACTGCGGCACGAAAATATTCTTTGATGACCTGGGGTATCCCTGGCCGGAACATCACTGCCGCCAGCGTGAAATCAGAGATGCAATTCATCTCATCAGACAATCCGAGCGATTAACGGATGACGAAATTTTCCGCAGGATTGAGGAGTACGGAAAGAAACACGGAAGACACATAAGTCGGGAATTCTTTGAAATAATTGATAATGAATTAACAAGGCGAAGAAAGGAATTTAAGTGTTTAGAAATCGAATTTAATGAAAACATAAAGGGTTTAGCCGGGCAAATAACGGGACTAAACAAAGATATTAATTTCGCAAAACGATTTGGTTTTGACCATACCGCACCATTTATTAAAGATTTGCTCGGAGAATTATCAAAGGCGCCCTTTACGGAAATTATTATTCGTGATAATCCTGATAAAAATAATCACAGCAGACAGTATTCCGTTTTTATTAAGTCAGCAGAACTAAAGTTAACAGGAATCCACTTAGGCGATATGATTACCGTCAGAGTGCGGGAGTCGAAATCTTTGACCAAAGTGTGGGTTGTAAGCAATATTCAGAAAATATGATTTAATTTCAAAATTAATTCATTTTGACCACCGATTTTGAAGAGTGCCATTTTGTCATAAAGAAATCAGATATAGAATGGCAATGAAAACACCCGATTTAATAGCACCTATCGCATGAGTGTTGGAGGGGAATAAAAATTGCCACTCTCCAAAGCGTTACAGTTTGTAACGCTTTTGCCGCACGCTTTACGTGTATATATTTTAAAACCGAAAACTATTTTCCCGGCATCGGAAAGATAGTATGCGATTTAGATCATCGATTCAACAAGAACTTTTCTGCGTGGCGGACCGTATCCACAGAAGTAGAGCTATTTTAATAACTCTATTGACTAAGAGAGTCTGGTAAACATATTTTCTTCTTGGGAAACGATTATTAGTTAATTAATTTTTGTTTAATACCTAGCGGGAATTTATAAAAATCCCCTAAATATATAGTTACCTCTTGCTTTTCTTTTCTATAGACGGAGCAACGACATATTCCCGAATGCCTCCCCCAAAACTGCTTGAACCGTGTCTCCGCTTTCGCCCGTAATTGGTTATCATTGCCGGGATTGCTATTTTTGATCAGGTTAATTTCATTTTTGCTGATCTGTTGCCCGCCTCATTGAGGCCGGGTTCATACGGTACTATTACTTCATCATAATACACCCGAAAAAGCTGCGATTGTGAAATAAGGTCTGCCTCATTTAATGAATTTAAATTTAATGCGGCACAAAAGATCCAAATCCTTAATACAATCAGCGCTGATGATCTTCGCCGGAATTTACCGGGCAAAGAACATTTGACAACATATAATCTCACAACTGTAATTATCGCGCCGGAAAATCCGTGCCGGGACCTCACTTCGCAGCCTTCATTGATTAATCCGTCTTCCATTAGGGTGTTTTTTGCCGGCGCAGAGTAAACAATTCACCGGTACGCTGGAACTTAAAGCCGACAGGGATAATTTTTATCCGTTTATTGTTTTTATTGAGTCATTTATATCGGAAACCGGTATAAACGCTGAGGATAAAAATAAAATATTGCTTGTAGCGGAGGAGATATTGGTAAATATTATAAGTTACGCTTACAAAGAACAGCCGGGCACGATCAAGACCGAAATACTGTGTGAAGAGAATCTGATCACAATGAGATTTATAGACGGCGGCGTGCCGTTCAACGCACTGGAAGCGCCGCACCCCGACACCAGCCTTCCGCTTGAAGAGCGCGGTATCGGCGGCTACGGCATACTGATCGTAAAAACAATTATGGACAGTATCGGTTATAAATACTCCGGCGGTAAAAACCATCTGACAATCACGAAGAATTTCAGCCATTCACTTAATTCATCCGTTAATTAATATGCATATACAAAGAACATTTATACTGCTTCCTGCCCTCACAATAATAATTCAGCTGTTCTTCTGCGGCTGCGGAAGCAATAAAAAACAAATTAATACGCTTGAAGACGCCAAATACGGCAAGATAGGCGTTATGACCGGCACTACCGGGGAACAGCTCGCTAAAAAGAAATTTCCTGCGGCTGAAATTAAAAGCTTCGACGATATTATGGACGCGGTCAGCGCGTTAAAATCGGGACAGACAGACGCCGTAATAACAGCGTTCCCCACCGCTATGAATGTATGTAAAAGAAACAGCGACCTGCATTATCTGCCGGAAGCGGTTGATTATGAAAACACCGCGATAGCAATGAGGAAGGGAAACGAAAAGCTGCTGTCGGAACTGAATGCATTTATAGCAGAGCTGACCAAAGACGGCACGCTTAAGGATATGAAAAGAAGATGGTTTAAGACAGACCTTTCGCCGTATGAAGAAGCTGATATTAAAACGCCGGAGAGAGGAAATGCGCTTAAAGTGGGGGTCAGCGCGACGCGTGAGCCGTTCTGTTTTGTAGATGCAAACAAAAAAGTCACCGGCCACGACGGCGAGCTTGCAAGGAGGGTCGCGGCAAGGCTGAACAGGCCGGTTGAGTTCGTTGATATGAAATTCTCCGCGCTGATAACCGCGCTGCAGTCGGGAAAAATCGATTTGATCATTTCCGGAATGACCGCTACGCCGGAAAGGAAAAAATCAGTTGACTTTACTGAATCATATTTTCTGAATTCGCAGGTGATGCTTGTTAAGAAAAGCGTAGATGCGGAGGAAAAGAATAATGCGGGGAATGTGAAGTTTAAGTCCGTGAACGATATCAGAGATAAAAAAATCGGCGTGCTCCTTGGCTCTGTGCACGATACATACGCGATGAATAATTATCCGGACGCGACGGTGATGCAGTACAAAAACCCGTCGGAGCTGGTGCTTGCGGTAAAATCGGGCAAAGTAGACGCCGCGATTTATACTCACGAAACTCTTCTCGAAATTCTCCGGTCGGAGCCGGAACTGATGCAGCTGGGGGACACCCTGTTTACCGTCCCGATAGCAATCGGGTTTAACCGGGAGAATGACGCGCTGAGGGAGAAGTTTAATGCGTTCCTGAAAGAAATTAAAAGCAACGGCGTATTCGACGATATGCATCACCGCTGGACGGTGCAGGGTGTGCGAGAGATGCCGGAACTGAAGAAGGTGAAAACGAACGGCACTCTGAATGTAGGCATTGTAAGCGACAAAGGCCTCCCCTTTACCGTGGTAAAAGACGGAAAGATGATTGGGTATGATGTTGAGCTTTCGGAGAGGTTCGCGAACTACATAGGGAAGGAAATTAAGTTTTCCGATATGGAGTTCGGCAGCCTGATTATAGCCGCGGCAACCAATAAGATAGATATGATTTCAAGTACGCTTATGATCACCGAAGAGCGGAAAAAGAAGATTGATTTTTCCGATCCATATATGAGGCTTGGCGCGAGCGTGATCGTGCTGGCATCAAATGTAGAAAAGGCGGCGCCCTCCGGGCTTAAGAAGCTTTCGGATATTGCGGATAAAAAAGTCGGCGTATACGCGGGAACGGTACACGATGTTTATGTGATGCAGAATTTTCCGAAGGCTGACATCAGGCGTTTTAATAATCCGCCGGATATGGTGCTGTCGCTCAAAACCGGTAAGGTGGATGTGGCGTTCTTCGACCTGTACAGCGCTAAAGTGATTATGAAAAACAACCCCGATATCGGGCTGCTTTGCGATGATGCGCTTGATCTTCCGATCGGTTTCGGGTTCAGCAAGAACAATCCGGAACTGAGGAAGAAGTTCAATGAGTTTCTTAAAAAAGCAAAGAACGGAGGGCTGTTTGATTCTTTGTATACGAAATGGTTCACCGGCGATATTGAAAAAGCCGTTGTTCCGGAATTCAAATATTCCGGAAGCGCGGGAAGCATTACGCTGGGAGTGGCGGTCGGGGATCTTCCCTACAGTTCATTTGTAAACGGAAGATACGCCGGCATTGACATAGACCTCATAACGCATTTTGCATACAGCGAAAACCTGAAGCTGAAAATTATCACGATGGAATTTGCTTCGCTGATAGCGTCGCTCGCCGCGGGGAAGGTGGACATAATCGCGGACGGAATATGCATAACGGAAGAGCGCGCGAAAAAAGTCGCTTTCTCTGATGTTTATTTGTATCTAAAAACGGGTGTGATGGCGTTAAAGAGCAGCCTTGGCGGGGGAGAAAAAGCGCAGGCCGCGCCTCCGGGCACATCATTTTTTGACGCGGTCGCGAAAAGTTTTCACACAAATATAATTCTCGAGAACCGCTACCTTTTAATAATCGACGGGCTGAAGACAACCGGTATGATTTCTATATTCTCCATTGTGTTCGGAACGGCGCTGGGCAGCCTTATCTGCTTTATGAGGATGTCGAAAAAGAAAATTCTTTATATGCCCGCCAGGTTTTATATCGCCCTGCTGCGCGGAACGCCGGTGCTGGTCGTGCTGATGATAATATTTTATGTAGTCTTCGCGTCGGTGGATATTGATCCCGTAATTGTTGCGGTGATAGCGTTCGGAATGAATTTCGCCGCGTATGTTTCGGAGATGTTCCGGACCGGCATTGAAGGCGTGGACAAAGGCCAGACCGAAGCAGGCATTGCGATCGGATTCAGTAAAGTCGAGACGTTTATCTACATAGTATTGCCCCAGGCGGCAAGGAGGATACTGCCGGTCTTTAAGGGAGAAGTTATTTCACTGGTGAAGATGACTTCGATCGTCGGCTATATAGCGGTGCAGGATCTTACGAAAGCCAGCGATATAATCCGGAGCCGTACATTCGACGCATTCTTCCCGCTGATAATGGTGGCGGTTCTATACTTCCTTATTTCGTGGCTGCTTCTTCTGGTCCTTGATTATGTCGAACGGAAGGCTGACCCAAAATCTAAAGCGGTGAGAGGATAACAATATGATCAGAGCAGAAAAACTCGAAAAGAAATTCGGCGATGTAACGGTGCTGAAAGAGATCAATGTTGAGATCAACAAGGGTGAGATAATTTCGATAATCGGCCCCTCCGGAACGGGCAAAAGCACATTTTTGCGCTGCCTGAATCTGCTGGAGAAACCGACAGGCGGAAAAATATATATCGATGAACAGGATATATTGGATAAGCAAACGAATGTTCCCAAACTAAGGCAGAAAATGGGAATGGTTTTTCAGTCGTTTAATTTGTTCTCTCATCTTACCGTGCTTGAAAACCTTACTATAGGGCAGATAAAATTATTAAAACGCGGCAGAGAAGAAGCCGAAGCGAAAGCGAAAGAACTGCTTAAGATGGTAGGGCTTTCCGAGAAGGCTTACAGTTTTGCAGATGAACTTTCCGGAGGGCAAAAGCAAAGAGTGGCGATAGCGCGCTGCCTTTCGATGGATCCGGAGATTATACTGTTTGACGAACCGACTTCTGCGCTTGACCCCACAATGGTAAGCGAAGTGCTTGCGGTAATCCGCCGCCTCGCGAAAGAAGGAATGACAATGGCGATAGTTACGCACGAAATGGATTTCGCGCGCGATGTATCGAACCGCGTGTTCTATATGGATGAAGGGCTGATCTACGAAGACGGGCCGCCGGAGCAGATCTTTATCAATCCGCAGAAAGAAAAAACGAAAGCGTTCATCCACCGCATACGCAGTTTCAATTATCATATCGGGAAACCGGATTATGATCTCTACGCAATGAATGCGGAGATAGAGCGCTTCTGCGAAAAGCACGTACTGCCGAAAAATATGATATACAACATTCTTCTTATAACCGAGGAGTTTCTCTCTGTTTATATGCCGGCCGCGTCAAAACCGGACCTGAACATAGTAATATCCTATTCGGAAAAGCAGGACAGCGTTGAAATTGCTTTTGATTATTCCGGTTACGAAGGCAATATACTCGACGCGCCGGTTGAGGATGATCTGGGAATAACTATAATAAAGAACCTTTCCGCTTCGGTGGAATACAGACCGGAAGCCGCGAGAAGCAGGCTGTTAATGTCATTAATAAAATCATAAGATGCGTAACAGTTTTGAAAGACCGGATATAAAACCGTATGGCTGTGTTGGTAAACAATAATATTAACGGATAAATATGAACATCACCAAAACAACAAAGGACTATGACTTCGTCCTGCATATAGAAGGCAGGATAGATATATTTACAAGTAAAAGCCTGGCCGAAGAAATTAACGCCGCAACGGAGAATAAATTCAGCACGCTGATTATCGATTTCAGCAAAGTGGACTATATAAGCAGCACGGGCCTGCGTGTAATTATCGATACTAAGAAAAAGATAAACGCCGCCGGGCTGAAGTTTGAACTTACCAATATGAGCGCCGGCGTCAAGAGCGTGTTTGATATGACAGGTTTTTCGGGGATACTGAAGATAACCTGATACGGAAAACGGGCCAGCCCGGAGGATTTTTCTTGGAAAATGATTACAGTTTAAGTAATTTTTGTGTAAATAATCAGCGGGTATTTGAAAAATCCCCACAAATAAATTATTACCTCTTGCCTGTAACTTTGTTCGGTTGGCAAAGTCCGTTATAGCTGCGTACCGGAGTAAATTCTCCGAGTCCATTTTGCATACAAATTATATTTGCAGAAATATTAGAGTATACTTTTCCGGGACACCCTGGTTTTAGTGTATATATCCAAACAGATATTGTGTAATTAGTTTTATCAGAACTTAAATAAATTTGCGGAAATATTAATGGACGGAAATAATATGAACCCGAAAAGGGTCAGCGGGATAAGCGGGATTAATGCGGACAAGCCCGCTGTTACAGTTAAGCGCCGTACACAGAAAACCAAAGAAGAGAAGCTGGAAAGATTTGTTTTTATGCTAAACGTCGTAACCGCTACGCTGGTTTTTCTTTTACTTATGTTCTTTATTCAGAAATATATTTCAGCTTCGGTGGCTTGACTCTGCCGGAGCGATGTTTATAAAAAAAGCCGCCCATTGCTGAGCGGCTTTTTGTTAGTGCGCCCGGCATATTCATTAACTCGGAGGTGAAAGTCCTCTGCGAGCATGGTAGTGGGAATCGCAAGTCAAAGGCAAGGGTGTCCATCGTGAGATGGAATCTGAAGGAAGCCGGAGACAAACTCTCGGTCTGAC
>CAIMOS010000195.1 GCA_903843135.1 uncultured Ignavibacteriales bacterium
CTCAGTATGAATGATAGCCTGAAACAAGCCCGCAACCCCCGAAAGGCAGGGACTTGAACTGCGGCATCGTGTTGAACAGCGCCGCCCGGTTTGCTAAACCGGTTTACGAAATTGACCCGGTTTGCTAAACCGGTTTACGGAACACTATACGGAACCCTGTTACTCGAAACCAGCCCGGAACAAATAAAAAAGGCTGTCCCGGATGTCCGGAACAGCCTTTATAAAAGAAGACCGTGATTAGGTTACTTCGTTATTCTCATAGAATAGAATGAACGGTAGACGAACACGAAAGCAACCAGTAAAAACAGAACGCCGATTTTAGGAGCGATCTCCCTGAACCCGGGGGAAATAGCAATTTCCATCGCGAGAAGTCCGAACAGCGTAGTGAATTTGATGATCGGGTTGAGCGCAACAGAGGATGTATCCTTGAAAGGATCGCCGACTGTATCGCCGATAACCGTAGCATCGTGAAGCGGAGTGCCTTTTTCTTTCAGGTCAACTTCAACTAACTTCTTCGCGTTATCCCACGCACCGCCGGCGTTTGCCATAAAGAGCGCCTGGAACAATCCGAATACAGCGATGGAAATAAGGAAGCTGATGAATAACGCAACCGGCTCATTTGAAAGGCCCGGGGCTGACATAAACGCGAACGCGAGAGCGAAAGAGAAGATAGCCAGGAAGATATTGAGCATACCTTTCTGCGCGTACTGCGTACATATCTTCACTACTTCTTTACTCTTTTCGATTGATGCGCTCTGGCTTGCATTCTCATCGAGATTGATATTCTTCTTGATGTATTCAACAGCGCTGTAAGCTCCGGTTGTGACAGCCTGAATTGACGCGCCTGTGAACCAGTAAATTACCGCGCCGCCCGCGATAAATCCTAAGAGTGAATAAGGATTCAGAATACTGAGAAGCGATTCCGGTTCAATCCCGAGTGTCTGTTTAATTACAAGTATAAGCGAGAAGATCATTGTTGTCGCTCCCACAACGGCCGTACCGATAAGTACAGGTTTCGCGGTAGCTTTGAATGTATTGCCCGCGCCGTCGTTTGCTTCGAGATAATGTTTTGCTTTTTCGAAATCAGGCTTGAACCCGAAATCTTTTTCGATTTCTTTTTCAACGCCGGGGAGTGATTCGATCAGTGATAATTCATAGATCGACTGCGCGTTATCGGTTACCGGCCCGTAGCTGTCTACAGCAATAGTAACAGGGCCCATTCCCAAAAATCCGAATGCAACAAGGCCGAACGCGAAAATTGAAGGATAGATCATCAGATCACTAAGTCCCCAAAGACTTGCGGTGTAGGCTGCGAACATCAGTCCGAAGAAAACCATTCCTTTCCAGAATGCGCTGAAGTTACCCGCAACCAAACCCGAAAGAATTGTAAGAGACGCGCCGCCTTCGCGCGAGGCATTTACGATTTCTTTAACGTGTTTAGATTTTGTTGATGTGAAGATCTTGGTAAATTCGGGGATAAGCGCGGCGCCTAATGTTCCGCAGCTGATGATAATTGACAGTGTGAACCAAAGGTTATTCGGAAGATGCCCGATCATAACACTGCTCACCGCGAATGTAACAATTATGGAAAGTATGGAAGTAATCCAGACGAGGGAAGTAAGCGGAGCTTCGAAGTCAAGGTCATCCTTTCCGGAATACCTGATTTTACTGAAGGCGCCGTTGATCCAGAACGCAACCACTGAAGTGATAATCATAAGAATACGCATAGCGAAAATCCAGGTGAGCATTTCTGTCTGATGGATAACATCGCTAACCGCCAGAACTATGAAACTGATAAGAGCAACACCGGTAACACCGTATGTTTCGAAACCGTCCGCAGTCGGGCCAACGCTGTCGCCCGCGTTATCGCCGGTACAGTCGGCAATAACGCCGGGGTTACGGGGATCATCTTCTTTGATTTTGAAAACGATTTTCATCAGGTCGGATCCGATGTCGGCGATCTTGGTGAAGATCCCGCCGGCAATCCTGAGTGCGCTCGCGCCGAGCGACTCGCCGATAGCGAAGCCGATAAAACTTGCGCCAGCATATTCGCGCGGAACGAAAAGGAGAATGATGATCATCATTATAAGTTCAACGCAGATAAGCATAACACCTATGCTCATACCCGCATCAAGAGGAATGTTGAGCAGTTTTATCGGTTTTCTTTCAAGTGAAGCAAAAGCCATTCTGCTGTTTGCCAGTGTATTCATTCTGATACCGAACCACGCAACACCGTATGAGCCAAGGATGCCAATGACTGTCCAGGAAAGAATGAGTAATACGCCCTGAACCGGGGTGTGCTGCAAATAACCGAAGTAAAACGCAACGCATGAAGCAATGAAAACAAAAAGTATTACGAGGAATTTCCCTTGCTGCAGGAGGTAAGTCTTACAGGTTTCGAAGATTATGTTTGCAACATCCAGCATACTTTGGTGGGCTTTTAATCTTTTTACCCGAAAGTACTGGTAAACGCCGAATCCCAGGCCGAGAAAACACACAACCAAACCGAGTAATAAAATTTGGTTCTGACTGTCGTTAAGGGTCGGGATTTTAAGATCTGCCTCTCCCGCAAATGCTGTTGCATAAAGGAAGAAAGTGAACAAAAGAGTTGTTAGCTTTTTGAACATGCCGCCTCTTGATTGTTAAGTTAAATAAATAGTTTTTTAAATAATCCTTAAGATAATGGTATTGGTAATTTTACACAATTATTAAAGAAGTTTTTAAAAATATTTAGAGGGTTATAAGTGTATGTTTTTTCAACACTTATACAGTTACAGTGTCAGTGTCAGTATCAGTGTCAGTTGCAGTATCAGTTACGGGTGGGGTGGCATTCAGTTTGTAAAAAAGGAGGGACCGGGGATTTGATACAGCAACGCCTTGGCGTCTCAGAGGGAAATCTCTCGCAAAGACGCCAGGGCGCAAAGAAAAAATTTTGGGATCCGGGAATTGTCCCTGGGATTATTGCCTCTCGAGTATGATTATCTTCTTCTTCTCTTTTTTAATTCCGTCTTTTGCTTCGATGTCCTGAGTTTTCTTCATTTTGGTTTGGTGTTCCTGCAGATATTTTTCGGCTTCTTTGCCTTTGTAAACCTCGGTTTTTACATTGCCGTCTTCGCCGGTGGTTGTAACGGAAATTTTCATCTCACCGTTTTCATCTGTCACGAGAACTTTTTTCATTCCCTTACCGGAATCATCGGCATTAAAGCGCTTAAATACAAAGTCTTTGCCGTGGTGCTCGAAATCGAAATCAAAATCGAATGCGTCATCAAGTCCTTCAAACTCGTCACTGTCAATCATTATTTTGATGCGTTTTTTCTCGCTGTTATTTTTCAGGAGCTGCATCAGCCATTCCGCCTGGCTGCCTTCGAAGGTTGTGGTTCCTTCTGTGGTGGTGATGGTGATCTTCTTTACATCGCCTTTGATGTCCTTGAGCTTTTTAAGATCTTCTTTATTGCCGCCTGTCTGGGCGAGAGCGAGACCCGCACTTAACGCGAAAATTAATGAAAGCATAAAAATGCTTCGGACTGAAATGTTAAAAATTTTCATAATATCGGCTCCGTTTTGGTCAATGAATCTGTTTATTATTGAATTAGACATAGCAAAACGGAAAAAGTTCGGTTAAATGATTTATATTTATCATTTTATTTAACCGCTTATCCGTCTCAATAATTAAGCCTTAATCCCGCGAATGCAGTTCTTCCGCTTACGGGGCCCCACACTACAGAGGCGTCAAAGTTGCTCCCGAATGGGTTTTGAGGGTCAATAATAAGCCCGCGCTGTGTGTAATCGAAAACATTTTCAACCCCGATAAAGAGAGCCAGCCCCGGGGAAAATTCTGCCGTAACCTGAGTATTTACCACAGTGAAGGAAGGCGAATACCCTGAAACAGGAAGCCTCTTTTGTCCGGACCAGTTCACAGTCACATCCAAAATGGTTTTTTCGGTAACATCACCGATGCCGGTTCCCGAATAAGAAAAATTCAGAAGCGCTCTGTTACCGGCCGTGAGAGGCCTTTCGTTCCATTTCCCGTTAATCAGTTGACGGGCGTTGATGTACCGGTAAGCCAGTCGGAGGTCAAGTTTTGGCGCCGGTGAGAAATTAAGTTCAGACTGTATGCTGTGTGAATAGGCTCCGGATTTAACGGATGATATTGTTATTTCCTGCGGAGAAGAATCGAGATCGCTAATGACCGCCGAAATAAATTTTGTAGAATAGAGGTCGACCGCGAAAGTGCCGGGGCGGCTATCGTAGTCGAAATAGAATGTTGAGTTGATCCCATAATTCCACCCTTCCTCCAAAGAAAGGCCGTATCCGAATTCAGAACCATTGCTAAGCAAGAGTCTTCGCGAGCTCGCGAGGATCGGGGCATTTTCGGAAAAAATATTCGCGGAATGAAAACCCTTTCCTAACCCGACTTTAAATACCAGGTCTTCCCTTGGTAAATAGCGGATATGAATTCGCGGGCTGAGCAGTTCACCATAATGGTTGTGAAAGTCTCCCCTTATTCCCGCAATAACAGAAAACTCATCCGAGGGGAGATAAGAATACTCCGCAAAGATTCCCGGGATACTTTCAATTCCTGAAAATTTGCTCGTTAAATATTCTTCTTCGTCTTTCCTGAACAAAAAACTGATACCGGAGCGCAACTTGTGAATTTCAGATTCGCTGATATACTGGTGAATCAGATTGATATATCCGGTCTCTCCGGTTCCTGTGTAGTTCTTCAGGCCAAAGCGCGAATCATTGATGTTTCTCTGGTATGACCAAAGCGCACCGAATGAATTGTGTGATTCTTCGGGGGGAGCAAAACCGGCTTTTCCGTAGATCATATATTGTGAGTTATCGGAGGAATACTTATAAGGAGGCTGTCCTTGCCCGAGAGTACCGCCGGTTTTTTGATCGTTGAGAAACTGCAGCCCGAGCTGGGCATTTATTCCGCTTTCAGTAGTGTAGCTCCACTTTTGCAGAATGTTGTTTGTATAAAAATCGGGTGAATCCATAAACAAGTCGCTGTTGTTGTCTTTCGCGTATCTTTTACCGCTAAGATGTGCGAGGGTTATAACCGACAGATTATCAGAAAGCCTTGTGCGGTATCCCAGATTTGCTTCCAGCCGCCGGTCATAATCGCTGTAAATATTTAACCTCGTATTTTCCGGTTCGTCAGCATCCGGGCTATGAAGTTCGACATCAATATGTCCCGAAATAGATTCGTAACCATAAACAACTGAACTGACTCCTTTTACCAGATTTATGGACTTTACCCAGCTGCCGGGGATGTATGCCATACCCGCAGAAGAAGAGATACCGCGCGCTGCCGGCAGGTTTTCAATTGTCATCTGAGTGTATTTGCCGGATAACCCGAGCATTTCTATCTGTCTCGCTCCCGTAATTGCCTCCGAAAAAGAGACATCCACAGAAGGGTTACTTTCAAAGCTCTCCGAAAGATTACAGCAGGGCGCTTTGCAAAGTTCTTTTTCCGAAATAACTAACTTGTTCCTTGCCTCAAGATAATCGGCAAATAATGCGGCCCTGTCTGAGGAGACAACAACGCCTTCGGTTTCGTGTGCTTCCGGGACGAGTATAATATCTATTGTGCCCGGGCCGGAGACTGTTACCGTATCGGTACGGAAACCCACCATTTTAACTATCAGCCTGGTGTCGGCATTATTATAAGAAAGAGTGAACCCGCCGGTTGAATCTGTTGAAGCGCCTCCGGTGGAATTACTCCAATAAACAACAGCGCCCGCAACGGGAATAAGTGTGCCGTCTTTAGCCTTTTCAATTACCTTCCCCCTCAATGAGCCCGGATCCGCCGCGGGGGAAATAGTTGTATTAGCAAAAATGTAAATAATAAAAAATATAATTGTTTCTGATCGCATAAAAATCTCCTGAAATTAGTATATGGCGCCGGCTTAGCGCTGCCGGCAATAGCTCAAACCAGGAGGTTGTTAAATGCGCAGAATTAAATTAACCGGTGCGGATGACTGCAGGCTGCCGGGGGAATAAAAAACCGCTCTGTGACGGGAAAAATCATCCGGCGCATAAGCTTCATTTAAGGCAATTGCGGATATTTGGCCGGGGCCGGCATCCGGGGTAAGTTTGTCGGTTTGTGTATAATAGGGTTCAGTAAGGATCAGGGTCAGCAAAACAGTGCTGCAGCCGGTAAAATTACAATCATCGGAACAGCAATCTTCTTCTCCTTCTGAGCATTTACCTTCAGAAGCGTTAATAGCGGTATCAATACTGTCGCAGCAGTAATGCGATACAATAGTAATTCCGGATCCTGCGGTGAGGAACAGAAGAATAAAAGAAATCAAGATTGTTTTTTTCACGGGAGGAAATTAAGCACCGGACGATCATTATTCAAGGCAAATTAACGTCTAAGCCTGCGCGGTGTGCGAGATGAGGGAAGAAATTAAAGATTATCTCGGCGGGAACTCCACCGCTATCAGCATCTGTACCTTGACCTGCTCCCCCTTATGCCTGCCCGCGATAAACCTCGTTTTTCTGACTGCAGCCAATGCAACTTCATCACAGCCGCCCCCGATACCTTTCGAAAGAAGCGCACGGCGCACAAATCCGTTTTCATCAATAAATGCAAGTACATATACTGTGCCGCGTATGTTGTTTTCTTTCGCTGTTTCCGGGTAAGTCACACGGGAGTAGATGGAAGCGTTCCCCCCGTAAGGTTCGGGCATCTCTTCCACCGCGGAACGGTAAACATTGTCAACAGGTTTTTCCACAGGCTTTTGTTCGGGGAGGTTTACAACAAGTCCGCCTCCGCCTGAACCGCCGGCGCCAGTTCCGATACTGTCCGTTCCCGTACCGCTTACTTTCGAAGGATCAACTATCGTTTGTGTTTTTTTATTTACTTCAGAAGCGGAAATGCTTTGAATTGGTTTGGGGTTACGGACCGCCTCGCCCTTTTTCCCGGAAGAGGGAGAGTCGTCATCTCCTCCTAAAGAAAAATCGCGGACAGTAATTTCGGTGAAATAAACTTGCCCGGGGTTTCCGTTGGGGTTAATAAGCGCCAGAATAAGCAGCAGCAGCAGATGCACTATTACCGAGGCAACAAATCCGGGATGGGCCTCCGCCTTTTGCTTAAGGTAGTTGGGCAGTCCTCTTAGCATTACAGCTATGAGAACGAGGCCCGCAACAACAACAACAAACAAAGAAGCGAAGAAACCGGAAAGTATACTGAAAGCACCGCGAATGTAATCAGGCATTACACTCTTGTTCCCGGCGCCGGACTTTTTACGGATCAATTTTCTCCGGTTTTTTGCGGTTCAACAGCAGGAGTTTTAGTAGCCGCGAGCAATATCTTGCCGGCGCCGGATGCTTTAAGCTGATCAAGCAGCTTCACGAACAAGCCGTATGAAACATTCTTGTCGGCTTTAACAATCACTTCAAAGTTATTGTACTTAACAAACTCCTGTTTAATGGCCGCCGGAAGTTCTTCCCTCGGCACAGGGCGGTTGTTAATATAAACCAGATTCTCCGCGGTAAGATAAACCTCCGCGCTCATCTTTACGCTTGTCTCCGCTGCCTTTGCATCCGGAAGTTTTACTTTGAAAGCTCCGGAGATAAGGAACGGGCTGGTTATCATAAATATGATAAGCAGTACGAGCACCACGTCCGTAAAAGGAGTGATGTTTATTTCCGAAAATTCTTTTTCGTCAAGATCATAACGCCTCATCTTTTAACGCCCGCAGACTGTTTGATTTTAATTGTCCTTATAAAATCGTGAATGGCGCCGTCAAACAAAGGGATTGAAAGTTTTATGCGTTTTGTAAAGTAGTTATAGAATAATACTGCAGGGATAGCAACGAACAAACCGGCAGCTGTGGCGATGAGCGCTTCGGCAATACCGCTGATAACATTAGCGTAGTTTGAAGCATCCTGCACGGAGAGCGCGCTGAACGATTTAATAATTCCTATTACTGTTCCCAGCAATCCGATAAAGGGAGAGATGCTTCCGAGTGTCGCGAGAATGTTCAGGCCCCTTTCGAGCTCCGATATTTCTACGTCAAGTTTATTAACGGCGGCTTTTTCAAGATCCTCTTTTCCCATATCTTCATTCTGGGCGATGAAGAGGAAAACATTCGCAAGCGGATTAAGTATAACGAAGAAAAGGAATTTCTTTTCGCTTCTTTTTAATCTTTCAAAAAGCTCGGCGAAACGGTTTTCTTTCATCATAGAACTTGTTTCAGAAACGTAGCTGTCAATGCTTTTACGGTTAAGCGCCGCGAACTGCGCGTATTTTTCGATGATAATTTTAAGGGCGAGGACCGAACAGAGAATTAAAACATAAATAGTAAAACCGCCCTGGGTGATCATCTCGAGAATTGAGTTGCCGAACATTATGCTCCTAATAATTTATATAGTTATAATTTACAATCTTCTAAGTTACTAAAAAAAGGGGCATCACTCCATACAAATAATGGGGATAATTGTCACCGCCTTACAGGCTTTATACTCATCAGATGTACGAAGGTTCCGTTGTCCTGTTTCGGGCGGAAATGTTGAGGGTATATTGAGCTGTCGATGTCCTTTGAATGTCTGCATAATTCGGGGGATACGACTTTATATCATCCGACTTAAACGCAAAGGCGCAAAGATCCCGCTGGGAGCGCAAAGATGTAGAATACAGATCTGCGGGTTTGCAGTCGGAAAACTGATTTATCCGGGTTTTCGTGCGGACGTGCTTTCTGTGCAATTCAGCACTTGCAAACAATCTGAATTCTTTTATATTGCAATAATAGTTACGTGAAGCAGGGCGCAACCTCTACGGGTCACCACTCAACTATTCTGCCGGATCAATTTATTATATCATTATACGTTTTCACAAATTTTCAGGTAAGGTTGTGCTCTTATCGCAGTTATATATGTTAACCCTCATCGTTATTGGGTTTTCTGTGATCGCCGTTTCGGTTGCCGCATACGTGGCCGGCGCCAGGAAATCACGAAAAGCCATTACACCGGAACCGGTATCTGTTGATCTCAGTTCCGGAATAACACCGCCTTATGTTAGAGGTTATTCTAATTCCATTTATTCATTTACTTCGCCGGATATGGATATTCAATTACGGCACACCAGCGACTATATACAAAACAGCAGGAGAAGGGTGCCCGACAAGACGAGGACGGTGGAACTGCGCGACAGATATAAAATCGTGAACAACTCATAAGAATTATTTAATGCGGTCAATAGCCGCATTTTTTTTGCCCTTCCGGTTCAGGTTTCTGACTAACCCTAAAGCTATTTACCCCCATTTATAAAGCATTAGCTTTTGCCATCCCGGCTAAATGCAATTGCTGCATCAGTTCAGCGGACTTGCACTCTGTGCCCTCAATGGTAAAACGGATCCGGGATAACGGAGGAATAAATAACCACAGAGAAAGCAGAGATCACACGGAGTTCACAGAGGTTTATGAGAGATTCTCTGTTTCCTCTGTTTCCTCTGTGTTAAAGACTCTGTGTCCTCAATGGTAAAACGGACCCGGGATAACGGAGGAATAAATAACCACAGAGAAAGCAGAGATAACACAGAGTTCAC
>CAIMOS010000196.1 GCA_903843135.1 uncultured Ignavibacteriales bacterium
CCCCCGAGAAGCGGACTTCATCCCGTTACCGTCACGGATGTTCTGCAATTAAAACCACAGAAGATTGTTTACGTCAGCTGCAACCCGACAACCCAGGCCAACGATATTAAATTACTTTGCGCCGGAGGTTATGCACTCGTTAAAGTTCAGTCCGTTGATATGTTCCCGCAGACTTATCACATTGAAAATGTTGCTTTACTGGTAAAGACTGATTAACAGAATTTGCTATAATTATATTGCAAAAACAGAGGCGGAAAGATATATTTGACTTAGTAGAAGTTGAAACTTTGCAGAGGTCTGCGCTTATCATTATGCATAAAAGCAACAAAAGACGGAGTTATCTACAAGGTTAAGCAGAATCAGCTTCTACACATTAAATCATCCTTGATGATTTTTGTATAAGTAATCAATTGATCAGAATAGATTCGTAATGACAAGAGGACAGAAAAAGACCCAGCTGGTGAACATTCACGATTTTTTTTCCCTGCTCTCATTTATTAATACCAATTTTTGCCCAATCTTATTGGCACGTCGTCTTTTGCCCCGGCCACACCAACCTACCCTTTCGGCACAATTTACAAAGCGGATCCTCCATCGCCATAAAATTGAAATCAAAACTAAAACGATTTTTTAAGTATTTTGTCATACTATATATTTTAATCTATATAAAGTGAAAAACGAAAAACTGACAAGGAAGGAAATCATCGACAACCGCTTAAAACAAGCAGGGTGGAATGTGACTGACCGGACTCACGTGATCGAAGAATTTGACATCCACCTCACAGTGGTTGAAGAACCGGCAACTCCTTATGCCGGACACCAGTACAGCGACTACGTTTTATTGGGCAAGGACGGCAAACCGCTTGCAGTGGTGGAAGCAAAAAAGACTGCGGTTGACGCTGCTCTGGGACGGGAACAGGCAAAACAATATTGCCACAATATTCAATCCACCCTAGGCGGAGAACTTCCTTTTTGCTTCTATACAAACGGATACGACATTTACTTTTGGGACTTGGATAACTACCCGCCCAAAAAAGTGCATGGTTTCCCGTCTCGGGACGACCTTGAACGCTACGCATACATTCGCAAGGCCAGGAAGCAATTGGCCAGCGAACTCATCAACACCAAAATTGCCGGACGGAACTATCAGATCGCTTCAATCCGGGCCGTAATGGAAGCTGTTGAAAAGCGGAAACGCAAATTTTTATTAGTAATGGCGACGGGCACGGGCAAGACAAGAACTTGCATTGCTTTGGTTGACGCGCTGATGAGGGCGGGGTGGGTTGAGAGGGTTTTATTCCTGGTTGACAGGATAGCATTGCGCGACCAAACTTTGGATGCATTCAAAGAGCATTTACCTAACGAGCCGCGATGGCCAAAACAAGGGGAAAGAGAAATTGCAACCGACAGGCGGATTTATGTTTCTACCTACCCAACTATGTTGAATGTAATTCGCGATGAAAACAGAAGTTTAAATCCTCATTTCTTCGATTTTATTGTGGTGGACGAAAGCCATCGCAGTATTTACAATACATATCAGGAAGTTCTTGATTACTTTAATACAATTACACTGGGCCTGACGGCTACGCCTACCGATGTAATAGACCACAACACGTTTCAACTGTTTGAATGCGAAGACGGCGTTCCCACTTTTGCTTATTCTTATGATGAAGCCGTAAATCACATTCCGCCATTTCTGAGCAATTTTCAGGTAATGAAAATCAAAACCAGATTTCAGGGCGAGGGCATAAATAAACGGACAATCTCTCTTGAAGACCAACAGTCTCTGATGTTGGAGGGAAAAGAAATCGAAGAAATCAATTACGAAGGAACGGAGATCGAAAAAAAGGTAACCAACAGAGGAACGAATGCTTTGATAGTCCGTGAATTTATGGAAGAATCTATCAAAGATGGCAATGGTGTGTTACCGGGTAAATCCATTTTCTTTTGTATTAGTAAAGCACATGCGAGGCGGGTGGAAGAAATTTTCGA
>CAIMOS010000197.1 GCA_903843135.1 uncultured Ignavibacteriales bacterium
TACATTATTTGCATCTGCAAATACTATCAACTTTTCTCCCTTTTTCGTGAGCGAAGGCGTCTATGCGACAACCGATGCCGGGCAAAACTGGGCCGGCAGCGATACCTGCAAAGGGGGCCCTTTCCTCAGCTTCCACGGCGGAGACCCGGGTATAGCAATTGATAAAAACGGCACATTCATTATTGTAAGAAGGGGCGCGACGCCTTTAACGGGACTATATTCACACTATTCAACAAACTACGGCGTTACCTGGTCCGCTCAGCTTGCCGTTACAACCGAAGACCTTGAGCGCGGTGTGCTTGCTAGCGACGGCAGCGCTTCAAGCCCTTACTACGGCAGGACCTACGCGGCGTGGGTAAAGTACGCGCCACCTTTTCCGGTTTCAATCAGTTATTCAGCGAACGGCGGCGCTTCCTGGGCCGCATCGAAAGTAGTTAACAGTCCCGTAAACCGCAACAGCGGCGGCGACATTGTTCTCGGAAAAGACGGACGGGTTTATCTTACCTGGGCAACAGTTATATCAACATCCCCCTTTACCGAAACCGGAATTGGTTTCGCCTCCTCAGCTGACGGCGGCAGCACCTGGAGTGTTACAGAGAAAGCGATTACTATCAACGGCATTTCCGGACTGCTCTCAGCTAAACAAAATATCCGCGTTAACAGTCTGCCCAGAATTGACATCGACAAAACAAACGGGCCGCATTCAGGCAATATCTATATTGTAACTACACAGAAGAACCTTGCCCCGGCAGGAAGCGATCCTGACATAGTATTATTTAAGTCTTCCGATAACGGCGTTTCGTGGACGGCGGGTGTGAGGGTTAATCGCGACGAATTGAATAACGGGAAAACACAGTACTTCCCCGCAGTCTGTGTTGATGATTACGGCGGGGTCAATGTTGTTTATTACGACGACCGCGGCACAACGAATGATTCTGCGTCAGTATATCTTTCGCGCTCCACCGACGGCGGCAACACTTGGAGTGATTATAAACTGACAGCAAATAATTTTAGGCCGACACCGATCGGCGGATTGGGTCAGGGTTACCAGGGCGACAATATCGGTATCACATATTCTGCAGGTAAATTATTCCCCGTCTGGATGGACAACTCTTCCGGTATTTATCAGATATGGACAAGAGAGATACAGGTTAATCCGGTTGGCGTGAGTGAATCGGGAGACGACATTAACAGGTCTTTGACTCTTTATAATTTCCCAAATCCTTTTAGTGAACGTACAACTTTAGTGGTTGGTGGAGTGGGATTAGTAGCGAGTGATGAGGAGATAAGTATTAAAGTTTATAATATGATGGGAGAAAATGTTGCGGTTCTGGAACCGAGAGTACGCCAATCAGGTCGCCTAGAGGCTGAATTAAAAGCAACGGGTTTGTCTGCCGGTATTTATTTTGCAGAATTGCGGTTGAATGGCGCGCGTCGGATACTGCAGATGGCATTGGTTAAATAAGGAGGTTGTGGATAATACGGGTGGGAAAGCTTATTTAGCACGTAGGACAGGAACAGACGCAGCCTGTAACAGTAATTTTATTATTGAAAAGTTCAGTGAATGCTGATTACCGGAGTTGGGGATATTTTTATTTTACATTAATCGTTTTTAATGGTATTTTGAGGATAAATAATCATATATATTATTGGTGAGAGTGTATGGCAAAACAATCAAGGAAAAATTCCGTTAAGAACTCCGGGAAGAAACCGATTGAACAATATTCACATACGGATAAAGACAGGGTAAACAACCCCCCGGTGGGATTAGTTACACCGGATACTGATGGCAGGGAAAAAACCAAAACTTACCAATATGATCCACACTTAGACCCTCAGCTTGTGTGGGCGGGCAAAGCGGAACGACTCTCTTTTGATGTTGATACTGTTTCCCTCCACGTCCACGAAAGAATTGATCCCCGATCCATAATCGAAGCCGTAAGAAAAAAGAACGGCAGTAATTACGAACAACTCTCACTTTTTAACGACACCGAAGAAAATCCGCCGCTGCGTGAAGCCGTAGAATTTTACCAGCACCGCCACAACTGGAGCAACCGCCTTATTGCAGGCGATAGTTTATTGGTTATGAATTCCCTAATTGAAAAAGAGGGATTGGCGGGACAAGTACAAATGGTCTATTTTGACCCGCCTTATGGTATTAAATACGGAAGTAATTTTCAACCGTTTGTTAATAAAAGGGATGTTAAAGACGGGAAAGATGAGGATTTGTCATCAGAGCCCGAAATGATAAAAGCATTTCGAGATACGTGGGAACTTGGAATACACTCCTACCTAACTTATTTACGTGACAGATTAAATTTATGTAAGGAGATATTGACCGACACAGGAAGTTGTTTTCTACAAATAGGTGATGAAAACCTCCATCATGTACGGGAGATAATGGATGAAGTTTTTGGGTCACAAAACTTTTTTGCACAAATCACTTTTAAAAAAACATTACCGCTAGGCAGCGCTGGTTTGGCGGGAATAAGCGATTATATTCTTTGGTATGGCAAAGATGTGAAGAAAATTAAATATCATGAATTATACTTTGAAAAACCCATCGGGGAAGGAACCGGTTATACATGGATTGAATTGGCAGATGGTACAAAAAGAAAGATGTCTCGAGAAGAAAGATTAAATCCAAAACTTATTTCAAAAGATACGAAAATATTCTTCACAAGCGCACTAGCATCCTCTGGTTACACAGAAACTTGTATGTTTGAGTTTGAGTTTGAGGGAAAAACTTATAAATGCGGAAATAAAAGTTGGAGAACCACTAAAGAGGGTATGCAGAGATTAATTCAAAAGAACCGCATACTCGCTCCGGGTAACCTACCTTGCTTTATACAATATATTTCTGACTTTCCCGTGCAAGCGCTCCATAATTTATGGGATGATACACATGGCGCAACAGATATACAATACGTCGTACAGACCTCTAATAAAGTTATTCAGCGTTGCATATTAATGTCAACCGACCCTGGAGATATTGTTTTCGATCCAACTTGCGGCAGCGGCACAACAGCCTTTGTTGCGGAGCAATGGGGAAGAAGATGGATAACCTGCGATACCTCACGTGTGGCTATAACGCTTGCAAAGCAAAGACTGATGACTGCACTTTTTGATTATTACGATCTGGCACACCAAGAAGAAGGAATTGGGAGTGGGTTCAAATATCAAACTGTCCCGCATATAACGTTAAAATCTATAGCAAACAACGAACCGCCGGCCACGGAAACTTTATACGATAAACCATTTATAGATAACTCA
>CAIMOS010000198.1 GCA_903843135.1 uncultured Ignavibacteriales bacterium
TACTTGCTGACAGCAGGCTTAATCCCGCGTGTCTTTCAGAACCGGAAGTTTATAATAAGTATAACGAAAATTTTAAGTTCATTAAAATCTGGTATCATTTGTCAACGTGGTATGTATCACCGGCATTTGTGCTGAAAAAGTTCCGGTCCCCGAACCCGGACGGTCTTTTAATAGATAAGAAAAAGATAAAAACGGCGAAGGAGTTGTTGTGGGACAAAGGGGTTAAGCAGTACCTGACTGCAAAAGGAAGAATGGATGTAGCGGAGTTTTGTGAAATGGAATTCAGAAGGGACCTTACGCTAAGGCACCGCTACACCGAAAAAGATGAAACACAATTAAAATATTTATTTGAGTGAAAGATGAATGATTTATTTATTAAACTTATTGAACTGCGAACTAAATTAATTACCTACAGCAAATTGGTTGATTCGACGAGGGAACTTGGGATAAGCAGCAGCCTGTTCAATTTTATCGAATTATTGGAAAATACTTATCCTGAGTTTGATATTAATGCTGCCAGGTATTCGACAACGTTAATAGCGGTGAACTCCCATCCGCAGGAATTAAGAGAAAATCTATTAACAAACTTAATAGCGACCCTATCAGATATAAAAGATACCGAAGTTAATCCGAAGATAGGTATGTTGTTAATCGATATGCTAATACTGGAACAACTTTATAAGGACACTATGATTTCTCGGGATATGATTGTAATGATTGACGCTTTTCGAGGAAATTACACCACTTTAAAAACCGGACTCCCGGGAAGTTTTCTAGAAATAGCAAATCTGGTCAACGATTTTTATGAGGTGTTGAAACATCATATTGATCTGATCGGAGTTACAATTCAGCAGGTAGAGAAAGCCGCAACAGAAACCGGTAATGGGGATTATAGTTGCGGTTTAACAGTTAAATTATTAGATTTTAATGAAAACCATTCTGAATTTCGAAAGATAATAGTATTAGTGCAGATATATATTATCGTTAGTAGTATAACTAATATCTTTGATTAATAATCTAGTATTAGTTGTTGGGAAACTCATTAAATATCTGAGAATAAATCAAGATTCTGATCAAGGATTCTCATTTTTATTATAGAATATTCAAAGGAAACAAATAATGGCCGAAGTAAATGAAGAAATTATTGAACAATACCTAAAAATTGTGAAGAAATGGTTTTATGTTACCGACATAACATTTAAAGTTCCTAACAATTATAGCAATATTGACATACTTGCTATGGATGTTAAGGAGAAAAAATTTTATGATATTGAAGTGAAATATCGATCAGAATATACTTTATCCGAGAAAAACAAGCAAGGAAAGGATATTAGTGAGAATTCAGTAAAATTTCTAATCGATCAACTGCTGAAACACAAAAGTAGGGATTCCAAAATAGCTGAATATACCAATGGAACTTGCCCGGTGCGAGTATTGGTAACAACCAAAAATATGCTTGGTAAAAGCAATGCAAAAAGAGTAAAGATGGAAAATACGATAAAAAAGCTTATGGAGAATAGAAATCAGGAAATCGAAATTTGGTATTTTGACGATATAATACCAGAGCTATTTGAGAAAATAGATGCCAAAGGAAAGTACACTACTCAACTATTACAGACGATTCGTCTAATTAAAAGGCATGTCACTACTAGTTAAGATATTTAATCAATTTTCGACAAAACATTGTTTCGAAATTTCAGATTGGAAAAATCAATATTTTCGTTAAAAATAATCTTAATAGAGAAGAGTTTTGTGTGAAAGCAAGATCATAATATTTAAAAAAGCGGATAGTCTCATCCTATAACCCCGCACCAAACTTTCATTACTCCGAACGGCTCATATGCGGCTTGTGATTTTTGTTTTTGTTTCGTTTTGAACCACCTTGGCGCAGGTGTCGCAGTAAAACTCGCCTTTAATGTCAACCTCTTCAATGCCTGCGGAGGAGTGCATAACGCAGTCCCAGTCCTGGCAGTGTTTTAAGCCGAAGTTGTGGCCGAGTTCGTGAAGGCTTTCCTTTATGAGGCGCGTGAAAAAGAGTTCTTCGTTTGTGTTGCCGGAATAAAACTCTTCGTGAAGGCGGCAGAGTGAAACAATGGAAAGCTTTCCGTTCAACTGCGCTTCTCCGAAGATGAATGTGAAAATCGGCACATAAAGATCGTGTTCGATAAGCATCAGAACTTTTCCGTCGACACTCCCCGTCTGCTTTGCCGCCTCGGCGATGATCTTGGTGGAAAAATACTGGCTTCGCTCTTCGGAGCGGAAATCGTCAATCCGGATATCAAGCGCGTATGTCAGTATCTCCGCCCCGAATATATGATTAAGGGCTTTAGACAGTTTGTCTAGCAGCTTTGCATCCGCAAAATTAAGCGGCGCCAGGTTGATTTTATACATCAGATGGCTTTTGCAGGCCGTATTTATTAATTTTATTGTAAAGCGTTACACGGTCTATCCCGAGCACATCGGCGCTGCGGCTTATGTTCCAGCCGTTCTCTTTTAGTACCCTTTGTATATGCATCTTCTCCATTGACGCAAGGGATTTCACCTGGTCATCCTTGGCGACGGAGTCCCTGTAAAGCTGGAACGGGAGGTCTTCGGGGGTTATCTTATCGTATTTGGAAATCACGACCGCCCTTTCAATCGCGTTTTCAAGTTCGCGCACATTGCCGGGCCAGTTGTATGTAGTAAGTATCTGCATTGCTTCATCAGAAATA
>CAIMOS010000199.1 GCA_903843135.1 uncultured Ignavibacteriales bacterium
GAATGGCGGATTGCTTCAAGGATTTTTATTTTCTTCTTTTTGGCAAATTCGATTACTGCTTCGATAAGTTTAACCGACAGTCCCGACTTTCTGTAATCTTTCCTTATGTAAAAACAAACGATGGAATAAACTTTTCTATCGTCAACGGGCCGAAGGCTCCGCGAGGATTCAAGCCTTTTATAGTTTTCGCGTTTCCCGAAAGCACACCAGCCGGCGGGGGTTTTATTATCATAGGCAATGAGTCCCGGTGCCGGCCCCGTTTCAAATAATTTTTTCATTTTGGCCTTATTAAGTTCCCCCTTGCCGGAAACCCATTCTTTTGTATCAAGCAGCCAGTGCATACACCAGCATCCGCCGCAAGCTCCGTTAGAGCCGAAAAGTGTTTCGAAGTCCTTCCATCTGCTTTCAGTCGCGGGGAGAAATCTGAATGATTTGTTTTCCATTTCCGGGTCAGTGTTTATTTCAAAATATATTCTGAGAACTCTCGGAAAAAAATAATATTTTTGATCTATTAATCAAACGAAATAAGGACACAGGTTTTATGGATTCCCCGATTTTAAGAGAGAAAATTAAACAGGCCTCAGAATTACTTAACGAAAAGAATGTTGACGTATGGATGATCTATGTACGTGAATCCGCCGACATACACGATCCTTCGCTGGATATGGTTGTCGGTTCAAATCATACCTGGCAGAGCGCCTTTTTAATAGACAGGAGCGGGGAAACCACCGCCATTATCGGATCGCTGGAAGAACCGGGATTTAAGAAACGAAATCTTTACGACAACGTTATCGGGTACGTCAAATCCGTGAAAGAACCGCTGCTTGAGTACTTCAAAAAAAGAAATCCGAAATCAATCGCGCTTAATTATTCGGTCAATTCAAATCTTGCCGACGGGCTGACGCACGGAATGTATCTGAACCTTGTGGATTATTTTGCCGGGACGGATTTTGCGTCGCGGTTCATCTCATCGGAAGAAATTATCCGCGCGCTGAGAGGAAGGAAATCGGAGAGCGAACTGAATAACATCAGGGAAGCGATAAGGCATACGCAGGAGATATTTGCAGAGACAACTAAATTCATCGCGCCCGGGAGGACAGAGCAGGAAATCGCCGCGTTTATGACTTCGCGCGTTAAAGCCCGCGGCCTGGAACTTGCGTGGGACCCGGATCACTGTCCTGCAGTTTATACCGGCCCGGAAGTTGAAGGCGCGCACAGCGGCCCGACTAACAGGACAGTCGAGAAAGGGCACGTGCTTAATATCGACTACGGCGTAAAGGTCAACGGTTACTGTTCCGATATGCAGCGTACCTGGTATATACTCCGGGAGGGCGAAACCGCGGCCCCGGCTGAGGTAATGCACGGATTTAATACGATTAAAACATCAATCAGGAAAGCATCCGACGCCATTAAACCGGGAATGAAGGGCTATGAGATAGATACCGTGGCGCGCGGTTATATAACTTCAAACGGATACGCGGAATTTCAGCACGCGCTCGGGCACCAGGTGGGAAGGAATGTGCACGACGGCGGTGTAGGCTTGTATCCGCAATGGGAGAAGTACGGGATACTTCCGAACCTGGAACTGGAGAAAGGGCAGGTGTTCACAATCGAGCCCAGGCTTAAGGTTGAAGGGCACGGAACGGTGACGATGGAAGAGATGATTGTTGTTACAGAGAGCGGATGCAAATATCTGAGCATTCCGCAGGAAGAAATTATACTTATTTAATTAATTAAGGACAGGGGTATATATTTATTTCTCTTTAAGAGAGGAGCGGTCATTATGTCAGGTGAGAAAAATTATCCTGTTAATCTTGAAATTGATTATCCGGAATCATTAAGCAGATGGAAAACTTTTTTCCGTCCTTTTCTGGCGCTGCCTGTTCTGATATTATTGTCAATTGTGGCAGGGATCAGCGATTATGAGAACTATGATGATAAAGTGAAATACGTGAGCACTTTCGGGCTGCTCTATATTGCCACCGGATTGATGATCCTTTTCAGGCAGAAATATCCTCGCTGGTGGTTCGACTGGAATTATAATCTCACGAAGTTCGGGATCAGAGTAATGGCATACTGCGCCCTGCTCACCGATAAATATCCTTCAACCGATGAAGATCAGTCCGTGCACGTTGAAATGCCATACCCGGACGCAAAATCGGAACTAAACAGGTGGCTGCCGCTGATCAAATGGTTTCTTGTACTTCCTCATTACTTCATTCTTTCTATTCTTATACTTACAGGTTTCTTCGTTACTCTTTTTGTCTGGTTTGTTATTTTGTTTACCGGTAAGTATCCGCGGGGAATTTTTAATTTCATAACCGGGATTATGCGTTGGGCGCTTCGGGCGGACTCTTATGCAATTTTGCTGATAACGGACAAGTATCCGCCGTTTACCGTTAAATAATTGACAAATAACAGTGTACAAATGATAATTGGTGAGAGTAATTACAGGTGCGGGAAATCGCATCAGAGTCACTAAAAAATACTAAAAACAAAGGCGCGGTATGAAAAAGTTCTTTTACTTAGTTTTCCTTTTTGCGTTGCTTTATGCGGCAGAAACATACAGCCAGGCAACGGGCAGGCAGTCAAGTTTTAATAGGGATAAACTCTATTGGACGGCGTGGGATTATTCTGACGGAAAGATCCCGAAGCCGTTTTATGACGAGGCCAAGTTCAATACTGTAATCCGCCAGGCTAAGGCAGATATAAAGAACAA
>CAIMOS010000200.1 GCA_903843135.1 uncultured Ignavibacteriales bacterium
ATACTGCGATACCAGGATTTAAAATTCAGTGGAAATGAGTGAAATAATGTTAAACGGGGGGCGATTAAAGCCAAACTCTATTACAATTATCCTATTTCTACCCCTAATTTCAGTCGCTCAAATTTAATTGCATCTTGTTTGGCCAACTCGTGACTTAACTCACATTTTCGTGGCTTATATCGCAAAATCAATTATTTCCTTTTATAATTGCCTAAAATTAACCGTTTAAAGGCCCCCTAAGCTTTATTCAAGGGTTTATACTCTCCACTTACTCGCATCCCTAGGGGTGAATGTGGTCGAACCCAAATCCCCCGTTTGATTTCTTTTTTAGCAGAATTTTGGGTATATTTATTAGTTATACTAATTTTAGAATTAATGGATGCCTGTATATAGGGATTTCGCAGAGGTTGGTTACAATAAAAGAACGATTGTCAGCTTAGGTACTTTCGACGGTGTGCACCTTGGACACCGGGAGATTATTTCGCAGCTTGCGGCCAAGGCGACGGAGAGGGACTGCAGGAGTCTGCTTATCACTTTTGATCCTCATCCGAAATCAGTGCTGGGTAACGGCAACAATAACAGGTTGTTAACACCCATTAACGAAAAGATCGAACTCTTCCGTGCCAGCGGCATTGAGAACATTCTGGTAATCAATTTTACGAAAGAATTTTCCGAGATTCCGTATGACAAATTTCTGACCGGATATATCGGTGAGAACATCGGACTCGATTCGATTATTATTGGCCACGATCACCGTTTTGGCAAAGGCAGGGGCGGAGACTTCAGTAAAATAGAAGAACTTGCGGGGAAATCAGGCTTTAACGCTTTTTTTGTTCCCCCGTTTTCTATAAACGGAACGGTAGTCAGCAGTACGAACATACGCGATTCTCTGAATGCAGGCGATGTAAAGGCTGCCGGTGCACTCCTCGGAAGAGGATACAGTTTTGAAGGCGAAGTAATTGAAGGATTCAGGAGGGGAAGAACGATCGGATTCCCGACAGCAAACGTTGGGAAAATTGACGGCGTAAAGTTCCTTCCCGCGAACGGAGTATATGCAGTTGAAGTGACCGTCAGCGGTAAAGAATACCGCGGCGTTATGAACCTGGGTGTCCGTCCGACTTTCGGGAATGAATCAATTGTGCTGCCGGAAATTCACATTTTTGATTTTTACGGCGAGGCATACGGCGAGAAGATAAAAGTGATTTTCACTGAGCGTATAAGAGACGAAAAGAAATTTGCATCGGTTGAGGAACTGGTAAAACAGATCAGCGCGGATGCGGCAAGAGCTAAAGAAATTTTCAACATAAATTAACTAAATCACATAATTTACTCCGGTGAAAACTGGAGGAACATTAAAGTCATAAGGAGAAAACATGACAAAAGAAGAAAAGCTGGAGATCATTAAGAAATTCGGCGTTAACGACAAAGACAGCGGACGTACAGAGGTACAGGTAGCGCTGATAACGAAAAGAATAAATGATCTTACTGCGCATTTTAATGCTCATAAAAAAGATCATCACTCACGCCGCGGCTTAATGATGCTTGTTGGTAAGAGAAGAAGACTGTTGGATTACCTGGCTGAAAAAGATATTAACAGGTACAGGGACGTGATTAAAGAGCTTAACATTAGAAAGTAGGAAAAAATGATCTTCACTAAAGAAGTCGAAGTTGGCGGAAAAAAAATTACCATAGAGACCGGCCGTTACGCGAGACAGGCAAACGGCGCTGTTATGGTACGCTGCGGCGACACAATGGTGCTGGTAGCTGCTGTTGCGGCCCCCGAACCAAAAGAAGGCACGGATTTCTTCCCGTTACAGGTAGAATACCGTGAAAAAACTTCAGCAGCGGGAAAATTTCCCGGTGGTTTTATAAAAAGAGAAGGGAAACCTTCAGAGAAAGAAGTGCTCAGCGCACGCTTAATTGACCGTCCAATCCGTCCTTTATTCCCCGACTATTACAGGAATGAAACCCAGGTTGTTGCTACAGTTTTCTCTTTTGACGGAGAGAATGATGCCGACGTGCTTGCTGCTTGCGGAGCTTCCGCGGCGCTTATGGTTTCCGGTATTCCGTTTAACGGACCAATCGGCGAAGTTAGAATCGGAAGAGTTGACGGACAGCTTATTGCTAACCCCACACATCAGCAGACTGAAAAGGGCGATCTTGAACTTGTCGTTGCCGGAACCAATGATTCCATCATGATGGTTGAAGGCGAAGCGAGGGAGTTATCGGAAGAAGTGATGCTCGAGGCGCTGACATTCGCGCACGCGGAAATTAAAAAGATCATCGCAGTTCAGAAAGAACTTATGTCTGATGCGGCCAAACAGCCAATGACTGTTGTTGCCAAGGAAATCCCTGCTGATCTTCTTAACGACGTTAAGGAACTCGCTTACGGTAAATACAAAGCGACCGTATCTTCCGTTCTGACAAAAGAGGCACGCGCTGATAAGAACAAAGAAATCAACGCTGAAACACTTGCCGCATTAGCGGAAAAATATCCTGAGCAGGAAGCCGCAATCAAAGAAATCCTTCACGACATCGAAAAAGAACTTATGCGCGAAAGGATACTCAGCGAAGGGATCCGTCTTGACGGCAGAGGCACACGCGATATCCGTCCTATCACGATTGAGCTCGGAGTACTTCCGCGTTCACACGGATCGGCTTTGTTCACCAGAGGCGAAACACAGAGCCTTGGAACAGTAACCCTCGGCACCAAGAACGATGAGCAGATCATCGACGGGCTCAGGGAAGAATATACCAAGAGCTTTATGCTTCACTATAACTTCCCGCCTTACAGCGTCGGCGAAGTCGGCAGGTATTCAGGAACCGGCAGAAGAGAGATCGGCCACGGAAACCTTGCTGAGAGATCGTTAAAAAGCATGCTCGACAAAGAAGCGGCTTTCCCTTATACACTCCGTATAACCAGTGACATTCTTGAGTCTAACGGATCATCGTCAATGGCGACTGTCTGTTCGGGTTCATTGTCAATGTTTGACGGCGGTGTTCCGTTGAAGAGGGCAGTTGCGGGAATCGCAATGGGCCTGATTAAAGAAGGCGAGCGTTATGCGATCCTCAGCGACATTCTCGGTAACGAGGACCACCTCGGCGATATGGACTTCAAAGTTGCAGGTACAACCGAAGGCATCACCGGGCTCCAGATGGATATCAAGATCGAAGGCATTTCATTTGAAATAATGAAAAACGCTCTCGAGCAGGCTAAAGAAGGCAGAATGAGAATTCTGAACATTATGAACCAGGCCATTGATAAACCAAGAGAAGAGCTTTCGAAGTACGCTCCCCGCCTTGTTTCAATAAAGATTGAACAGGACCAGATCGGAGCGCTTATCGGTCCGGGAGGAAAGACCATTCAGGGGCTTCAGCGTACTTACAATGTAGAGATAAATGTTGAAGACAGCGGAATTGTTAATATTGCATCCGCTAACCTTGATAATCTCCAGAAATGCCAGAAGCACATTGACCAGCTTTTTGCGGTGCCTGAAGTCGGAGAGGTTTATGAAGGACCTGTTACCAAACTTCTTGATTTCGGAGCGGTAATCGAGATACTTCCCGGCAAAACCGGATTGCTTCACGTATCTGAAATCGACTATAAACGCACGGAAAAAGTTTCCGATGTATTTAAAGAAGGCGATATCGTAAAAGTTAAACTGCTCAAGATCGACGGAAATAAATTCTCATTAAGCCGTAAAGCTTTGCTTGAAAGGCCCGCGAGAGACAATAAATCTGACGATCATAAATCAGGTGATCACAAAGAGCATCACCACAAAAGAGAGCACAGGCACTCTGATTCCGGCGAAAGCCAGGAATAGTAATTAATCCGGCCGGCCCCGGCATTGCTCCGGGTCCGGCTGATTATTTTGAATTTTTAATATACACCGGGGCGTTTTACGACCGGTTAACTTATAATAAATTATTATATAGTGATTTTTCAAATCGAACATTTATATATCGGCATTTTGATAAATTTTTCCCTGTTTATCACGGGGATTGCTCTGTCGATATTATTAACTCCCGCGGGAAAACCCGCGGATGCAAGTTTAAATTTATGCCGCAGCATTACAGCGGTCTGCACTTATCCAACAAAAAGTTTTAAAGAAAATGCTAAAAGAAATTATTATCAACTCCTCTGCCGACCAGACCAGAGTAGCGATTATAGAAGACGGAAGTCTTGTAGACTTCTTTGTCGATTATCCTGAAAAAAGAAGAATGGTTGGGGACATTTACTTTGGCAAAGTAGCCAGAGTACTCCCCGGAATTAAAGCCGCGTTTATTGATATCGGTATGGAGCACGATGCGTTTCTCCATTTCTCCGATATCGGCGACCGGACCTCAGATCTCCAGGCAATACTGGACGATGACGCCGAAATTGAAGATGAGAGCGATGAAACACCCGCTTCGCCCGCACCCGCGCCCAAAAAACAACAGGTTGAGCTTATCAACGGTATCCCCAAATTAAAAAAGGGGCAACCAATACTGGTTCAGATCTCGAAAGAGCCCGTTGCGAATAAGGGAGTACGTATCACTTCCTCAATCTCTATCGCAGGAAGGTTCTGCGTGCTTCTTCCTTACGACAAAAAGATCGGTATCTCCAAGAAAATTTACGATTACAAAGAGCGCAGAAGGCTCCGTTCCATCGCGCGCAGTATCATTCCCCCGAACTACGGGCTCATAATCAGGACCGTTGCAAGAAACCAGAATGAAAACGCGCTGAAGCAGGACCTTCTGAATCTGAAGCAGACATGGGAGGATCTTGAAGAGGCAGTAAAAAAAGAAACACCGCCGGCGCTTGTACACCAGGACCTGGGGACAACAATCAGCGTTATCCGGGACCTATTCACCAGCGACGTGCACAAGATTTATGTTGATTCAAAAAAACTGTGGAAGCAGATCCGGGACTACATTTCAGTAGTTCATCCCGACCAGATAGACCGTATAGAACTTTTCAAACAAAGCGGTTCCATATTTGAATCATTCAGAATAGAAGAACAGATCAGAAGCCTGCTTGGCAGGAAAATACCGATGAAGAGCGGCGGATATCTGATCATCGATCATACCGAGGCGATGGTAGTTATAGATGTGAACAGCGGAAAGTATGCTGCAAATAAAGAACAGGAACTTAACTCGCTCCGCACGGATCTTGAAGCTGCGCGTGAAATCGCCAGACAATTAAGGCTGCGTGATATCGGCGGACTAATCGTGATCGACTTCATCGATCTTGAAGAAGATAAGAACAGAAAAAAGATTTATGATGAACTGAAAAAAGAGTTCAGGAAAGACCGCGCTAAAGTAAGCGTGCTTCCGATGTCCGATTTCGGGCTCGTGGAGATAACACGTCAGCGCATCAGGCAGAATATTCATCAGGCGCTGACTGAAAACTGCCCTTACTGCCAGGGGCGCGGAGTAATCAACAAGTCATCCCACTTTATGTATGATATAGAAGAGTGGATAAGAAGAAACAGAAACAACCACGGAGACCGGTCGGTTGTTCTGAAATGCAATCCGCTTTCGGCGATGAAATTGCGCGAAGGTTTCTTTACAAAGATGAACACATTACGCCTGAAGTACTTTATGTTTATCAAACTTGTCGACGATGAGACACTCGGAATGGATCAGTTTAAATTTATTTCAAAAAAATCCGGTGAAGATATAACCGACCAGGTTTTTCAGTAAGCCGTTTCGCCCGTTTGACGAAATTAAATAAGTGATTTTTAGTTTATATTTCTGATTATAAATAAAATAATTATTAGCTGGAAAGCAGAGCAAAATGAAAATATTTATCGATACCGCAAACATTAGCGAGATTAAAGAAGCCGCGTCATTAGGGATTCTTGACGGTGTAACGACCAATCCTTCCCTTGTATCAAAAGAAGGGAAAGATTTCAGGGCTTTGCTCGACGAGATACTAAAGATCGTTGACGGGCCGGTAAGCGCGGAAGTTATCTCCACAGATTATGAAGGCATACTTAAGGAAGGCCGTGAGCTTTCTAAGATACACCACAATATTGTGGTGAAGATACCGCTGATCAAAGAGGGGTTGAAAGCAGTGCGCACATTAAGCGGCGAAGGCGTAAAAACCAATGTGACCCTTTGCTTTTCGCCGTCGCAGGCGCTGTTGGCTGCAAAAGCCGGGGCAACATATATCAGCCCGTTTGTCGGCCGGCTGGACGACATAAGCGAAGACGGAATGGGGTTGATTGAGCAAATCGTTACCATTTACAATAATTATGCTTTTGACACGGAGGTTCTTGTCGCAAGCATCCGCCATCCGCTTCACTTTGTTGAAGCCTGTATGATGGGCGCGGATGTCTGCACAATGCCCTTTAACGTAATAGATAAATTATACAGTCATCCTCTGACCGATATCGGCCTGGAGAAATTTTTAAGTGACTGGAATAAGCAAAAGAAATAGATTTGGAAAATATTTTGAAAAAGACACCATTATATAAAGCGCACGAGAAATTAAACGCTAAGATAGTTGAGTTTGCCGGTTACCGGATGCCCGTTTATTATTCATCAATAACCGCGGAGCACAAGGCGGTACGCGAAGCAGTGGGAATATTCGATGTGAGCCATATGGGCGAAGTATTTGTGAAGGGCCCCAGAGCTCTTGATTTCGTTCAAAAGATCACCGTTAATGATGCATCGGTCCTGTTCCCGGGCAGGGTGCAGTATTCTGCGATGTGCCTGGAAAATGGCGGTATAGTTGATGACCTGCTCGTTTACCGGATTGCTGACGATCATTTTATGCTTGTTATCAATGCATCGAATATTGAAAAAGATTTTGCCTGGATGCAGAAGAACAACACGTTCGGTGTTGAACTGAAGAACGAAAGCGAAGATTATGCCCTCATCGCGATGCAAGGCCCGAATTCAAGAATACTTTTAGAAAAACTCTTCGGCAAAGAATTCCCGATGGAGTATTACCATTTTGTGCAGGACACCTACAAAGGTAAAGATTTTATTGTTTCACGTACCGGTTACACCGGAGAATTAGGTTATGAACTTTACTTCAAAGGTGATGAAGAATTTGCCTGCGCGCTTTGGGACAAAATCTTTGAACTGGGCGCACCTCTTGGAGTCCAGGCAACAGGGCTTGGCGCGAGGGATTCTCTGCGTCTTGAAATGGGTTTCTGCCTTTACGGAAATGATATTGACGAGACCACACATCCGCTTGAAGCAGGTTTAGGCTGGATAACAAAACTTAAAAAACCGGCTTTCAACGGGAAAGATGTGATGGTCGCGGCAAAAGAAGCCGGCCTTAAAAGAAAACTCGTTGCAATGATCGCAGATGAAAAATCGTTTCCGAGACACGGATATGAAGTACAGGCAGGCGGGAAGAAAATCGGTGTTATCACCAGCGGAACTGTCAGCCCGGTTTTGGATAAAGGGATTGCACTCGCATATGTAGAGAGCGAATTTTCGAAAGAAGGGTCGAAGTTGAATTTTGTTGTACGCGGAAAAGAATTTCCGGCAACAGTTACAAAACTTCCGTTCATTAAAAAATAGGTTACTGGTAAAATATGAAAGTTAATGTGATCGTCTCTCCGGCGGTGGTGGAAGAGCTGTATTTCAGCGGTAAAACCACAGTCGTGATTGACGTTTTAAGAGCGACATCCACCATCGTGTATGCGTTGATGAATGGCGCGAAAGAAATTATTCCCGTGGGTTCGGTTGAGTTTGCGATGAAAGCATCCTCAACTATGTTCGGCGGCCAGACGCTTCTTGCCGGCGAGCGTAACACAAAGATGATCGACGGTTTTAATATGGGGAACTCACCGGCTGAGTTCACTCAGGAAAAGATATCCGGAAAGGGTATTGTGCTTTTCACTACCAACGGCACGAGAGCAATAGTGAAGTCAAAGTATTCGGCTAATGTTATCATCGCTTCGTTCCTGAATATTAATGCTGTTGCTGAATACCTTGTGCAGTTGAATGAAAATGTCGAAATTGTCTGCTCAGGCAGAAATAACCAACTTGGTATGGATGATACAGTTTGCGCGGGGAAACTTATCCAGTTGCTGGCTGAAAAAACAGAAAACCTGGAACTAAACGATTCCTCCCTGGCAGCAGTGGTTTTAGCGAAATCACAGGGGAAAAACCTTAAAAAGATGATGCAGGGCTCGGATCACGGTAAAATTTTGATTGAGAACGGATTTCAGGACGATATTGCATTTTGCGCCAAAACAAATATCACAGACATTGTTCCTGTGTTCGTAAACGGCGTTATCAAACCTTTGAAAAAGGATGAAGTTCCCCAGACAGAAGAGAATGTTGAACAAAATTAGTTGAGATGGCAAAGAAAGAATCCACGAAAACCAACGGCAAACAGGATAAAGAATATTTTGTACTGACCGATGAGCACCGGAACATCCTTTCAGGACTGTTCCTTTTTATATTCTCGCTGCTGATCTTTCTTAGCATTGTTACATTCTCACGCGCGGATGAAGCGTTCCTTAACTTTTCATCATCGGATGTATTTCTGGGGCAGGGGGAGAGACCAAGTAAACCTCATAACCTCCTTGGTATCGCGGGCGCTTATATGGCTTACTTTTTTGTACGGCTCACACTTGGCTATTTCTCCGTAATTTTCCCCGCGATAATCTTCTTTTTTGCGCTCACATTCTTTAAGCAGGTAAATCCTCGCATCAAAGTTTATTCGGTATTGTTTCTCCTTCTTTCAGGATTGCTGCTCAGTACTTTATTCGGCGTATTCAGGATTGAGTTTGCGTTTTTAAGTGAATACTATGAACTCTCCGGCAACATCGGCCAATACTTCGGGAATGTTATGGATACAATTCTCGGTGGTTTTGCTTCGACACTTATTCTCATAACTTTCTTCATCGTATTAATAGTTTTCACTTTTAATATCAAGCTTTCCAATGTTATCGCCTCCCTGCAGTCAGGACTGCAGGGGCTCAGTACCAAAGAAGAAAAAGAAGAGAAGGAAACAGCGGAAGTTAAAGAATTAAAACAGCCGGCTGAACAGAAAGTTAAAAACGGTAAAACAGCGGTTGTTGTTCCGGAGGAAAAAGAGGAAACGGCTGAAGAGAAGAAGGAAACACAAATCAGGATATCACGGAAGCCCGATGTTGAAAAACCGTCTGCTGAAACAAAGGCACGCCTGGCAGGTGCCGCAGCCGGATTGAAAGCAATGGAGGCCGAAGCACACTCTGAGGATATTCCTGTTAACCCGGTTTCTCGCGATGAAGAAATAACACTTCCTGATCCGTGGGAAGAAAAAATATCGTACAAGCGTTATGATCTCGAGCGGCTGAACCTGCCCCCGAAAGAAGATAATCTCGTAGTCGATTCTGAACTGCAGAGAAACGCCGCGCAGTTAAAAGACAAACTCGCAAAATTTGATATTGAAATAGAGGACATAAACGTAAGGCCGGGTCCGGTTATTACGCTTTATGAACTGAAGCCCGCGCCGGGAGTGAAGATCAGCAAGATCGTAAGTCTTGAACACGACATCGCTCTTGCGCTTGCCGCGCGCGGAATAAGAATTATTGCTCCAATACCCGGCAAGAGCGTGATTGGCGTTGAGATACCGAACCAGAACCGTTCACTCGTAGTGGCGCGCTCTGTACTGCCTGAAGTTGATAAGAAGAAAATGGATATTCCTCTCGCGTTAGGTAAAGATATCGCGGGAGATATTTATGTAACTGACCTTACAAAAATGCCGCACCTTCTTATCGCCGGCTCAACCGGCAGCGGAAAGAGCGTTGGCGTTAATATGATGATCTCAAGCATACTGTACGCAAAGCATCCTTCAGAAGTGAAGTTTGCGATCATCGATCCCAAGAAGATTGAGTTGACGTCATACCACAAACTCCGCAGCCATTATCTGGCAGTCTGTCCGGATCTTGATGAAGACATCGCTACTAACGCGACCAACGCTGTTGTGCTTCTTAAGTCTATTACGATTGAACTTGACCGCCGGCTTGATAAACTTGCACGGATGGGCGCGAAGAACATTCTGGAGTACAACCAGAGAATCGAAGGAATCAAAAAGCCTGAAGCTCTGCAAGGCGATATGAAACATTTCAAGATGCCATACATTGTGGTAATCATTGATGAACTAGCAGACCTTATGATCACTTCCGGTAAAGAAGTTGAAGAGCCAATCTGCCGCCTTGCGCAGATGGCGCGCGCGGTCGGTATTCATTTAATAATTGCAACACAGCGCCCTTCGGTTAATGTTATTACCGGTGTTATTAAAGCGAACTTTAACTGCCGCGTCGCTTACCAGGTTGCGACCAAAATTGACTCGCGCACTATCCTTGATATGAACGGCGCCGAGCAGTTGATTGGGCACGGCGATATGCTCTTTATGCCTCCCGGTTCGCCTAAACCGATGCGTATTCAGAATGCGTTTATTTCAACCGATGAAATTGATTATATAACCAATCATATATATTCTCAGAAGGGCTACTCTAAACCATATTATCTTCCTTCCGTTGTCGAACAGAGGACCGGAGGAAGAGGGGAACTGGGCGAAGCCCTCGATCCGTTATTTGCCGATGCCGCAAGAGTGGTTGTATTAAATCAGCAGGGAAGCGTATCGCTGCTGCAGAGGCGGCTTAAACTCGGATACTCGAGAGCGGCCAGAATAGTTGATCAGCTTGAAGTTGCGAATATCGTCGGGCCGAACGATGGCAGTAAAGCCCGCGAAGTGCTTGTCAATGACGAACAGCTTGAAGCCATTCTCCGCCAGATGCTCAGATAAAATATGCTCATAACCCGAATTCTTTTGTACCTGATTTGTTTCTCTTCTGTTATTTTTGCCCAGTCAAAACTTGGCGAAGTGCAGAAGAATTTCAACGCCTTAAAAAATTTCCAGGTTAACTTTGTCCAGCTGCAAAACGGAAAGGAAGTCCTAAGCGGAACTTTCACTTACCGCAATCCCGGCAAGATGCGCCTGGAGATGAAAAACTATGTTATGATCACTGACGGGAACGATGTCTGGAATTACAGTAAGAAGCAAAACAAAGTTATCATAAGTAAGTTCAATGAGGCGGACGCGTCTATGCTGTCGCTTGAGAAGGTGATAAATGATTATCCTTCGAAATGTAAAGTTACGGAGAGCAGCACGGGCGGTGTAAACGAAATTAAATTAGTCCCCCGCGATAACTCTCTGAATTTCACTGAAGCCGTAATTACGGCGCCGCCGGGCGGACTTATTAATTCGATGACGATAAAGTCAGGCACATCTGTTTTTGAAGTGCGGCTTAACCGTTACAGTACTAATATCAATCTTCCTGACGATAACTTTACATTCACCCCCTCCGAAAGGACTAAGGTAATTGACCTCCGATAGCGGACTGAAAAAATTCACGCTTAAAAATATTTCGGGATTGCTTTTCACTTTCGGGATAACAGCAGCGTTCGTTTACATCGCTTTCCGGGGGATTGATCTGTCCCGCCTGCTTGATGATATGAAAAGCGTTTCTCTTATGTGGATTGCGATATACGTTTTCCTTAATATTCTCGCTCACTATGTCCGGGCTGTGCGCTGGAAAGTTATTCTTAACACGATAAAACCAGAAACCTCATCGATCAATCTGTTTAATTCTCTGATGATCGGCTACGGGATGAATAACTTTATTCCGCGGCTGGGAGAAATAAGCAGGGCTGTTTCGCTCGGTTATTTGGAACAGATATCCAGAACCGCGGTTCTGGGGACAATAGTGGTGGAAAGGATTCTGGACATAATCCTTTTTGGCGCAGCGGTCCTGATCAGTTTAATAATTTATAACGGCAACATCGCTGTTACTTTTCCGTGGATCAATTCTCTCCTCATCACCGGAAGCCTTTTTATCGGCAGTTTTATCGCTGTCATATTTTTTCTTGCCAGGTACAAAGAAACTTACATCAAGAAAATTTTCCCCGGGAAACTCGGGATCCGCATTACTGAATTATTCGTTAAGCTGATAACCGGATTAAGCAGTCTCCGCGGAACAAAGAATTATATTTACACAGCCATCACGAGCGTGGCGATTATGGGCCTCTATGCGCTTACTTCCTACGCCGGATTTTACGCGATGGATCTGACCATCGACGGAAATAATTTTTATATGGCTTGGGTCGTGATGAGTATAGGCGCTATAGGCGTTATGATTCCGACCCCCGGCGGTATTGGATCATACCATACTATTACAAAATCAATTCTTGTCCTTTTATACGGAATAGATCCGGTGAAGGCGCTGGCTTATGCAACCCTTACGCACGCAATTTCTTTTATAATTCAAATAATTTTAGCGGTGGCTGCATTTATTCACATAGGCCACAGGGATAAAAGTTTTAAGTTCTCGAATTTACTTTCGGCAAATATGAATAATTCCCAATGAGATCAATAATCTTAGCATTACTGTTACTTCCTTCTGTTTATTCCCAAGTATTTGTGAGGGGAAGTATGGGGCTGGATTTTGTCAGTATGCCGTCGGTCCGGGACTACATTAATCAGAATTACGCCCCCGGAAACGAGCAATTGTCCTCATTTAATTCAGCCATTGAATTCGGAGTTGAAGCAGGATGGCATTTCCCCGGCTATGACGTGGCGGTTGAAGGCGCTTATGCATTCAGTAATTACAATTATATAATCGGATTCTCCCAGTACAATTTTGACTATACGATTTATAAACCGACAGTAATTGTTTATAAAAGATTTGACGGTGAAGGATATTTCTTCAGGCTGGGCGCCGGCGCGGGCCCGCGCTTTGCCGTGGTCGAAGAAACAAAACCGCCGATTAAAACAGTCATCGAATACAAAACAAGCGGATTCGGG
>CAIMOS010000201.1 GCA_903843135.1 uncultured Ignavibacteriales bacterium
CAGTTTCGTTTTGATGCCGCCCATATACATATCCATCGAAATGTCCATCGGATAATAGACTCCGAAGCCAAGTACGAGTTTCTCATAGACGGGGAAAGAAATCGCGAATGATCCGAATGCCGCGGGCTGTCCGAATTCGAAACTTGACGTCTTTCCATATTTCTTATACGCATTTGGCTCGAACTTAAATGTATTTGTGTCCTTCAGAAAGTCATCAGTTGTTGATTTGAGTGACTGGTCAACCATTTTGTTGAAATCCACTCCGAGGGCAGAGGATGTAATACTGAATTTTGAATCGAAGAAGATACTTGATCTCCCGTCAAGCACTGCGAGTTCTGCAGGATTGCTGAAAATATTAGCAGAACTGACGCCCATACGCGGAGAAAAAACTCTTCCGAGGTTACCGGAACCGAGCCCTCCGCCCATAGTGTTAATGCTCATCTGCATATTCATACTGAATTCACCGCCGTTATAATATTTCATAACCGGCGTGTTAGAGGCCTGCGCAAAAGCGGAACTTATCATTATCAGGGTTATAAAAACCGTAAAAAGTAACTGTTTCATTTTATTGCCTTCCTCTCTTAAAACTCAAATCCGACAGAGAATCTCGATGTGCTTGAAATTTCTTCACTCACGTTCGAGAAATCAATAATTAATCTGCTTCCCTTAAAGAGTCCGATATTCAATCCTGCGCCGAGCATAAACTTTTCATCACGCACGTTGTTGATGTTGTTCTGGATGCCGATGCGGGTATATAAAACTTTGAACAACCTTATTTCAAAACCGCCGTTGATTTTATTGTCTATGTCGTCCTGGAAAGCCGGATGGAAATCCGCATTGATCAGCAGTTCGTCAAAAACCCTGAACGAACTACCGATAACAGCTTCGAAAGGAACCAGTTCAGAATAACTTCCTTTCGCTTTTTTGTCCGGGTTATCCACTTTGCTGTCCCAGAATACAGGCGAATAAATATCTTTAAGCATAAGTCCGAGAGTTATCTTCTCGTTTAGTTTATACAGAGCGCCTAAATCAAATCCAATTCCGTTTCCGCTTCCCTTAACCTGGTTAAGCATTCCGAGCTGGATCTCATCAGGTTCAAAAAGAATGTATTCTGATTCATCGATTGAATTATTCCCGAATGACGCGCGGCGGTATTTAAGCGATGCTCCTACCGCCAGCCCGGGAAGGACTTCGCGTGCGTAAGCTGCCTGAACCGTAAGTTCGCTAAGCGCTTTGTCGCCGGTGTAGATCAGGGCAAAGCCGAGTCCGTCCAGTCCGGAGTTTAACGGCATACTGTAGCCAAGAAAATTATACTTTATTATCTTAAAGTGGTTCTGAGTCGTAAAAGTTGCTTCTTTACCTTCCGTCCTCGCGAGGCCCGCCGGGTTCCAGAGCACACTGTTAACGTCATTTGCGTAGCCGACATAAGCGCCGCCCAAACCCAGAGGACGGGCGCCGAAGCCAACGTCAACAAAAGCCGCCGGAATTCCTGAAAGTTCCTGCGCAACGAGGGAGAAAGTAAGACTGATTAAGAACAACACCGTTATTATTATTTTACTTTTCATTTTGTATTTCCAATCTTTAGTTTGTTTATAGCGGCTACTTAATTAACACAACTTGTTTCAACTCAGATACCTCGCCGGAAGCGTCCTTCGCGGTAACCTGAATAACATATCTGCCGTTGCGTGCCATTAAACCATCATCGGTCATACCATCCCAGGTAATTTCCTTTATGCCTGAACGGCTGCCGTATTTACCGGGATACTGTAAATCATTTTCAAGTAAAATCCGTACGAGTTCACCCCTGACGTTAAATATTCTTATAGTAACGTTTGCGGGCGGCTTATTGCTGTTAAGGAAGTATGCGATCTTAACAGGCGATACCTCCGGAGAGAACGGAGAGGGGAGCACAGAAACGTGCTTCAGACCGAGAGGCTCATTTGCCGTAAGCACGGCGTACTGTCCGAGTCTGCGGAATGAATTAAGCGTCAGTGCGGAAGGGCCGGACGATGCGGCTGAAATGATGTCCCATCCGTTATTATCAAAGTTGTAGAATCCTAAAACTTTTGGGCCCTCGAACAGAGTGAGTGATTTATCGTACGGCGCTTCAAGTACCGCATTCTGGAGCAGTGAGTCACCGCGCAGAGCCACATCAGCCTCATAAGTGAAATAATACTGAATATCTGAAGCCACATATGAATTATTCCCTTCTGCCGGGTTATAATTCTTTTTGCCCGGACCGAACTGCTGCTTTGCAAGGATCAGTTTGATCGGCGCCGTAACGCTGTTCGGCGACAGAGTGAATTTCATACCCTGCTTATCTGTCAGTGTTATATTAGATGTCGGAGAAACTTCCGCGTAAACACCCATATCGAATTTAGCAGCTATTTTTGAAGAGGCGTCTTCGGCTCTTACGGTTATGTTCCCAATAAATGTGGAATCCGAAGGCCTGAAAAATCCTGCATTGGATATTGTACCGCCAAGCGCGGGAGTTATGGACCACTTCAGGCTGTTCCCGAGGAAGACAGTTTTTGAAGATGTATCTGAGGCCGAAAGGTTTAACTGAATTCCCGCGGCAGTATTACTAAGTTTATTAGTTCCGCTGATGTTTAAATTCCTGAGCGGAGTAGAACTCGTGTTGATATCAAATGCCTGCTTTATAGTTACCCCGGTGTATGTAGAAGTAACTGTCAGCTTACTGATACCGTCAACAGCCGGTTTAATTCTTATCTGGGTACTGTCATTTGCGTCCGGATAACTGAGTTCGAGCGCGGACGTATTGGCAGGCTCCCATTTAACTTTCCCTGTAGCTGCGGAGCCGGTGAATTTATTTAGCAACGAATTGTTCGCGCCGTCTCTGATAATAAGTTTAAGATCATAGGAATCGCCCTTTCTTAATACTACATCATCCAAAGAAGGATCGAGTTTTATTGTTGATAAAATACCGGCGGCAGTTGGAGTAACTTTGTATTCCTGACTTGTATAGACAACATTAGTGGAAAGGTCCTTGACTGTCAGATAGTAAGTTATCTCTGCCAGCCTGAACTGTGCAGGAACCGAGCCGGTAAGTTTTGATGTACCGGCAGTCATCGTGACCGGAGTGAACCCCGAAGCAGATTCGTCTTTATAGAAGATCTTCCCTTCAAGATTTGCAGAACTGCCGTTAACATTTATTGTTACCGCGAGCGCCTGATCTGCTGCAACTTCAGTAACCGGAGTGTATGAGTATTTCAGTTTAAAGTCCCGTGTAACTACCGAGTTATCAGTTAATAAGTCGACGACTGACATTGTTTCATCCGGTATCAGGTAACCCGGTTTAGATATCGAAACCTTATACCGTCCGGCAGGGAGAGTGGATTCTGAGCGGAAAGTACCTGAAGCTGTGGTGATAAATCTTGTCGTTGTGCCGTTCGGCCTGGTGAATGTAATATCCGAGTTGTCGAGCGGTGTGGTACCGTCAGTAACGTTTACGATAACCTGTCCGCCGGGGAGCCTGAAAGTATCAACCTTTGTTGTCAGGCCGATCGAAGATGAAAGAAGCCCGAGTACTTTTGACTGCGATGTGATACCATTGCCGGCTATGGTGATGAGGTAAACCGTTGTGTCAAGCGGATCAGGGTTAACCGGCAGGTTGCCGAATGTATAAGCGCCGGTTGCTGAGGTTGTTGTTGTAAAAGCTTCCGATGAGGAAGCGGTAACGGTAAGTCCGGGGACTCCTGAGGCGCCGAGCACAACAAAGCCAGTCGCAATTGCGGAAGATTTATCAAGTGTCAGGTTCTTGTTGCCTATCGACTGTCCTGTACTGAGTGAAAAGAACAAAGTATCGGGGACATATCCTGATTTTGATGCAGTGAGCGCGGAGGAACCTGAAGAGATATTTTGAATTACATAATCGCCGTTTGCGTCTGATGTACCGGTATAAAGCCGTCCTGTTTCGGCAATACGGACAGAAACAGTAACGCCGGCGAGTGATGTGATAACACCTCCGTTATTGGCGGTAATTTTTCCGCTTACATTTGAATTATTTGTAAGCACACTGAATCTGGAAGATACCGTTGCGCCATTAGTAAGATTAACAGAAGCGGAAGCGGGGACTACGGTATATCCGCTTTTCGAAGCCGTGACAGTATACTGTTTTGCGGGTATATCGCTGAAACGGGCTTCGCCTGATGCGTTTGATGAAAGTGAAAATACATAGGCAGTATCTGAGCTTACCAGAGAAACAGTCGCGCCTTCAACCGGAGCTTTCGTTGTTGAATCTACCAGCACTGCTGTAATAGTTCCTGTGCTTGCTGAAGCAGTAAAATCTGCCGTCAGATTATCGTTCAGATTCAGCGACAGGCTGCGTGAAGCCGGCGAGAAAACAAAGCCCTGTTTTGCCGGTTGAATTATATAGCTGCCCGCCGGGATGAACGAAATCCCAAACGCGCCGGTGCTGGAACTTGTTGTGTTCAGCACAGCTCCTGTGCCGCTATTTGTGATCGTTAACGAAGCATTCGAGGTCCCTGCATTACCTGTAACTGATGCGTTTGCAACGAAAACACTGATGTTGCAGTTCGCGACGCTGTCAGTTCCAACGGGAAGATTAACCGTCAAACTGTCATTCGTGTAACCTTCGCGGAAAACTTCCGTAAACAGGAGGTACTCTGCGCCGGGACTTACATCCGTAAACTGGAAGGAACCGTCAGTTGAAGTAGTAGTCTGGTAAAGGTTAGTCGGAGATGCCGCCTTAACCGTGGCGGTAAATCCAAGCGGTGTACCGGCCTGGCTAAGAACTTTACCTGAAATTTTGGATGATCCAAGATTAAGATTAAGATCAACTGTTAAGGTATTATTAAGCGCGACAACTGTTGACTTGGTGATATAACCGGTTTTACTTGCAGTGACTGTATAGTTACCCGGAGCAAGTCCAGTAACAGAATAACTGCCGGAAGTATTGGTAACCGCTGCACCGCTGCCTTCCAGTCCGCTGACAGAAACATTTGCGTTTAGAATCGTATTATTAGATACGTCCTTAATAACTCCGCTTATAACCGAATTGTTAGCCTGCAGATCATTAATATTTGAAGTTGCTGTTAAAGCTGAAGTGGTAAGGGTGACGCTGTTTATCATTGCAGACCGGAAACC
>CAIMOS010000202.1 GCA_903843135.1 uncultured Ignavibacteriales bacterium
AGCTGGTCAGGCGCGGAAAAGTCCGTGATCTTTATGATCTGGGCGATTATTTTCTAATAGTATCGACAGACAGGCTTTCTGCTTTTGATGTAATTATGGACCAGCCAATCCCTTTCAAGGGGACAGTGCTGAATCAGATTACTAAGTTCTGGCTGAATTTTACCGGCGACATCGTGCAGAACCATTTTGTCTCGGATAACACGGGTGATTATCCGGCTATCTGTAATCAGTACAGGGACCAGTTGAAGGGGAGATCAATGATGGTTAAGAAAGTCGATATTTTACCTCTGGAATGCATTGTCAGAGGTTATATCTCCGGCAGCGGCTGGAGTGACTATAAAAAAACGGGCAGTCTTTGCGGTATCCATCTACGTCCCGGTTTGGTAGAAAACGAAAAACTTGATGAGCCGCTTTTTACACCTTCAACAAAAGCGGAGATCGGCGAACACGACGAAAATATAAGTCTTGAAAAGGCAAGAAAGGTAGCCGGCGATGCAAGGTTTGATGAGTTATCGAAGACAAGTCTGGAAATTTATGAAAAATGCTCTCAATATGCTTTACAAAGGGGAATAATTATCGCTGATACAAAATTTGAATTCGGCCTTGATCAGCGCGGACAATTAACACTGGCTGATGAAATACTGACACCCGATTCTTCCAGATTCTGGCCAGCCGGGAAATATGTACCGGGAAGGGCACAGGACAGTTTTGATAAACAATTTGTGAGAGATTATCTTTTGAGTGTCGGTTTTAACAAACAACCTCCGCCACCCGTGATCCCCGAAGATGTGATAGAGAAAACTTCAGAAAAATATATACAAGCCTACGAAATTCTTTCGGGCAACAATTTCACTTATGAATCTTAAAAAAATTAAATTAACCGGGAAGTCCCGTCTGATTCTTACCTGGGATGATGACTCTGTTTCCGGGATAAGTACTGTCGACCTCAGGCGCTATTGCCCCTGTGCAACCTGTATGGAAGAACGTGATTCTCAAAGTGACAGTTTTTTTGCCGTGTTTACCAGAGACCAACAGACAATCCTGAAAATTGATATGGTGGGCAGTTACGCAATTTCAGTCACCTGGAAGGATGGTCATTCGAGCGGAATATATGATTTTTTATTTTTATACCGTTTGTCAAACAGAGAAAACAAAATAAATGCTCCTTCCTAATCAGTTAACAGTACTCAGAATAATCCTGACTCCGGTATTTGTATTCTTCTTTCTTTCAGAGGGGGGGCTTAATCTTGAGATCGCAATTTTGATTTATATCATTGCTGCACTGACCGACTGGTATGACGGCTGGCTGGCAAGAAAATTCAATTATATCACAGCCTGGGGAAAGTTTTGGGACCCGATGGCTGATAAAATACTGACCAGTGCCGCATTTTTTTGTTTTGTATTAATCGATGTGATTCCTCTCTGGATGGTATTGCTTATTATCATCCGGGATTTTGTCGTTACTGCAGTTCGCGGATATGCTGATCATAAACATATTTCCTTCCCAACCTCCACCTATGCAAAGGTTAAAACCTTCTTCCAGATGGTTTTTCTTTATTATCTTTTGACTTTTTATACTCTCTCCAAATCCGGATTTGTTAGTGATCAGGTGAGAGAAATTGCCGGGATATTCCTGAATCCGCAGGCAATTTACCTTTTTATGCTCTCAGTGACCATCATTACGGTCCATTCGGGCTATCTGTATGTCAGTCAGAATTATGCTTTGCTTATCAAAGGAGTTAAAAAATGAAATTGAATCATTTGGGTAAAGCCCTCGGAAGCGGTCTTTATACAGGTTATATTTCTTTTGCTTCAGGGACTTTTGGCAGCATTGCAGCAACGATAATATATTTTATTCCGGGATTTTCGGATTTATTTATCGTTCTCCCAATGATAATACTCTCCACTATCCTTGGTATCTATCTCGGTGATAAATTTGAAGTCATTTACGGAAAAGATCCGTCTGAGTTTACACTGGATGAATTCGCCGGCACCTGGATAAGCTATCTTTTTTTGCCATTGGATATTTATTGGATAGGGGCCGCTTTTGTTCTTTGGCGGGTACTTGATATTGTAAAACCTTATCCTGCCGGTAAATTAGAATCTCTGCCAGGCGGGAAAGGAATAATGATCGATGATATTGTCTCAGGCCTGTACACCTGTCTGATTATGAATATTTTGTACAGAGTTTTTTAGTAAAGGAATTTGATGAAAGCCGAAGTTATTTCAATAGGCGATGAATTATTATTTGGCCAGGTTGTTAATACAAACGCTTCGTTTATTTGTGAAAAATTAACTGACTTAAACATTCCGGTAAAAAAAGTGTCGACTGTCGGTGATCACCGCGATTACATAATCAATGCTTTTAATGTCGCGATACGGAATTCAGATGTAATAGTCGTTACCGGCGGACTCGGGCCCACACATGATGATATTACACGTAATTGTGTGGCTGAGTTTTTCAATTCTAAACTCATAATGAACGAGACTGTTTTAAGCGATATTAAAGAACGGTTTGCCAGATTTAATCGTCCTCTCAGTAAAGTGAATGAAGAACAGGCGCTGGTTCCGGACGTTGCTGATGTTGTACGAAATCTCAACGGCACCGCTCCGGGATATTGGATCGAAAAGGACAATAAGGTATTTATTGTTATGCCCGGTGTTCCGCGCGAGATGAAAGAGATGATGACCGGTGAAGTATCGGATAAATTGAAGGAACTTGCCGCGAAGCAGAATCTGTTTTATAAAAGAGCCAATATTCTGACCACCGGGATCGCAGAATCTACTTTATTTGAGAAGCTTGGTGATATTACCGAGCTTGTCGACAGCGGTACTTTGGCTTTTCTTCCCAATTATTCGGGTGTCAGGCTCCGTATCGGTTATTCAGGTGAAGATGAACTTCTGGTTCAGAGTAAAATCAGCGAGATTGAACAAAGAATCAGAAGTAAAGTTGGCCGCTACATCTACGGCAGGGAAGATGATACCCTGGGGAAAGTTGTTGGCCGGTTACTGAGCGAAAGAGGTTTAACAATATCCGTCGCGGAGTCTTGTACTGGCGGAAATATTTCCAATGAGATTACAAATTATAGCGGAAGCAGCATCTATTTTGAACGCGGCATAGTTGCATACAGCAATGCCTCTAAAGTTGAAATCCTGAATGTTAATGAGGACACGCTTCAGAACTTCGGCGCAGTCAGTAAAGAAACCGTCGAAGAAATGGCCCAGGGTATCAGGGGTATCAGCGGATCTGATTACGGCCTGGCAATTACAGGAATTATGGGTCCTACCGGGGCCACCAACGAAAAACCGGTTGGGACAGTCTTTATTGCGTGCTCCGATGCCAAAACAGTTGTTTCGAAAAAATACAATTTCGGCGACGACCGCATCATAAACAAGCAGAGAGCCACCTTTGCCGCCTTGGAATTAGTGCGCAGGATTTTACTCGGAATAAATGTCGAATCGTAGACTGTTTATTTCTCTTGAACTCCCGGAGGAAGCGAAGGAAATCCTGGCTGAGAAAGTTAATGAAATTCAGAATAGTCAGAAGTCAGACTGGAGATGGGAAGATAAGACCAAGTATCACCTTACCTTAAAGTTTCTTGGTGAAACTCCGGAAAATAAAATCCCGTCAATCACAGATTTTATAAAGAGTTTGGAAGAGACTAAAAAATTTTCTTTTCAGTTTGATGAGTTGGGGATTTTCAAAAACAAAGGAAAACCAACGATATTTTGGGCGGGAATTCACTTCGAAAATGATATATTTCAGTTGGTTCAGAAGATTGAGGATAAAATGTTTATATTTGGCTATCAGCGGGAAAACAGAATATTTCATCCGCATATAACTTTACTGAGAATCAAAGACTATTATGATCACTGGTTATTAAACGAATATGTGGGTAAGTTATCAGGTACCGATACTTTCACCGCAGACAGGATTTGTTTATACCAAAGTATTCTTGAACGGTCCGGATCGAAATACAATAAAATAATTGAAACTATATTAAGTAACTAAATAACAGGATAAAAATGAGCAGTGACAAAGAATCCAAATTAAAGTTGTTGGAAGATACTATTTCAGCAATTGAGAAGAACTATGGCAAAGGCGCAATAATGAAGTTAGGCGACGGGATAATTAATCCGGTCGAGTTCATTCCCACAGGGGCATTATCACTAGACTGGGCATTAGGGATTGGCGGAATCCCGCGCGGAAGGATCACGGAAATTTACGGGCCTGAATCTTCGGGTAAGACCACACTGTGTTTGCACGTCATTGCCGAAGCCCAGAAAACAGGCGGTTTGGCTGCATTCATCGATGCTGAACACGCGCTTGATGTACAGTATGCAAAACGCCTCGGAGTGGATGTGGCAAACTTGCTTCTTTCACAACCTGATTTCGGCGAGCAGGCGCTTGAGATCACTGATACTCTCGTCCGCAGTAATGCGCTTGATGTTATCGTTGTGGATTCTGTGGCAGCTCTTGTACCGCGGGCTGAAATTGAAGGTGAGATGGGTGATGCTCATATGGCTGTGCAAGCCAGATTGATGTCACAGGCGCTCAGAAAATTAACAGCCGCTATCGCGAAATCAAAGACCTCAGTAATTTTCACAAATCAATTGAGAAGCAAAATCGGTATCGTGTTTGGTAATCCTGAAACGACAACCGGTGGAAACGCATTGAAGTTTTACGCTTCCTTAAGGATCGATATCCGCAGAATTGCCCAGATCAAAGAGGGTAATGACGTTATTGGAAACAGAACTAAGGTGAAGATTGTAAAGAGCAAAGTTGCTCCTCCGTTTAAAGAAGTAGAATTTGATATTCTTTACAATGAAGGAATAAGCAAGACCGGCGACATTCTTGATATGGCAGTAAACCATAACATAGTTAAGAAGAGCGGCGCCTGGTTTACATATGGTGAAGACAGATTCCAGGGAAGGGAACAGTTTAGAGCGAAACTTGTTGAGTCGAAGGCCTTATTTGATACACTCACAAGTGAAGTTAAAGCCAAACTTGGAATGGCCGTAAAGGCTGAAGAAAAACCGGAAGCAGCGCCGGCAGCCGCTAAAGAAAAGAAGACCGGCAAAAGTTAAAAGTGCAGATCGAAAAAATTGTCTCGAGAGGTCCCGAGACCGCCGACATAATTTTTTCTAACGGTGACAAATTCAGAATCTCGAAAATTCTGATTTACGAAAAAGCCTTGCGTAAGGGTGATGACGTAGACGAAGAACTTTTCGGGATTCTGGAATCACTGAATAAAAAAAATAGTATCAAGAACAGGGCATTGAATTTACTTGCCCGAAGGCCCCACGCTAAAGAAGAACTTCGCCGAAAACTGATCCGGAAAAAATTCGAGAAGGATTTAATCAGTGAAGTATTATCCTCGATAGAGCAGGCCGGCCTTTTGAACGACAAAGAATTTGCGATACTTTTTTACAATGACAAATTAAACCGGGGCAGGGAATCCAAGCGGAAGATCCTGTATGACCTGCGGAAGCGGGGGGTCAGTAATTCCGTTATTTCTGAGGTGTCGGAGATGTTCCCTGAGGATGAAGAAAATCTGGATGAGATAAAAAAACTGGTAGAGAGAAAATTAAAATCGCATTCGCTTCAAAAAAAGAGCAGGCTAGAGATCAGAAACCGTTTATATCAATTCCTGCTCTCCAAAGGATACGATTTCGATGTGATCAAACAGATAATTGACGAATTAACCGGTGAGATTAATGAGGGAGATTCTTAAGAGAAAGTAGAAGTTTAGCGATTTCTTTATTGGAAATTATTTCTGCAGCGTCAGTTAATGTAAACCACTCTCTTTTTCTGACGCCGTATTCAGGATAAACATCTACAAGACTGTCCACCTGTCCCGCGAACATATCTAACTTTATACTCCCGATCTTTTTATGAATCAGAAGTTCACCGAGCGGGAAATCTTCCTTGTAATGAGTAATTCCGGCCTCCTCGAAAGATTCTTTTTTGGCTGATTCCAGCGGAGAAAGATTCGGATCAACAAAGCCCTTCGGGATCGTCCATTTTTTATTCCTTCTGGTTGTAATAAGAAGAATCTTAAGTTCCTTACCTTTCCTCTGGAATGGAATGATCCCTGATTGATGAAAATTAAAAATCAGTTTCAATATTAGCGTTATATCTATAAATTGACTCCGCAAAATAAACAAACACTTTCAATAGTGCTATCATAATATTGATACGCAGAATCAAAATTGCCTTCTGTCTCCGTATAAACCTTAACAGTATTTGCATTCTACTGCGAGTAGACTTCAATTAAAGGAGCTGCTTGAAGGTTCGGACAAGAACTCATATGCTGTCGGAGATTAAAGACAGTATCGGAGGGGAAAATCTGGACAGGAGCAACATCGAATTTTGTACGATATTTTGATTGCGTTATTGATAATTTCATCAAATCAATACGTTAATCGTAAAAAGAAGAAATAATGCATTATTTGACCAAAATCGAGCATTTTAACTCCAATTAAGTCATTTTTTATTCATATTCGGTTAACTATATTCAATTCAAATTTTTAGGATTTAATGACAAAAAATTACGATATCGCAATACTCGGCGGCGGCCCCGGAGGCTATGTCGCCGCAATCCGGGCTGCTCAGTTAGGCCTTAAAGTCGTGGTTATTGACAAAGATAATTTAGGCGGAGTATGCCTTAATTGGGGGTGTATACCGACTAAATCATTATTGAAAAATGCCGAAATGTACGATGATATCAGGACCCACCATTCCGATTTTGGATTAAAAGTGGAAGGCCTGTCATTCGATTTTGGAAAGATAATTAAGAGAAGCAGGGATATATCAGGCCGCATTACAAAGAATGTGGAACTGCTGGTGAAGAAAAACAATGTTGACAGAATCAGGGGATTTGGGAAATTACAGGACCGTAATACAATAGAGGTCACTCTTGAAGATGGCTCTTCTCAGTTTGTCAAATCGCAGCATATAATTATCGCCACAGGCGCAAGACCCAGAAATATCCCGCAGATCCCCATCGATAAAAAGTTCATAATCACCAGCACGGAGGCTATGAATCTACCGGAGCAGCCAAAAGAAATGGTGATAATCGGTGCCGGCGCTATTGGCGTCGAGTTTGCTTATTTCTATTCTGTTTTTGGGACAAAGGTTCATATTGTGGAAATGCTTGATAACATTCTCCCCATTGAGGACCGCGAAATCTCTGTTACTCTCGAGAAAAATTTCAAGAAGCGGGGAATTGAGATCCACACTTCTTCCAAAGTTGAATCCGCACGTGTTGTTGGCGATAAAGTATTCGTAAAGATAACCAAAGGGGACAAGCAAATTGAGTTATCCGGAGATAAAGTTTTAAGCGCAATCGGAGTCACAGGTAATATTGAAAATATCGGCCTGGAAGAACTTGGTATCGAAACATTTAAGAATCATATTAAAGTTGATAAAGTAAATTATCGCACAAACGTACCAAACATTTATGCTATCGGCGATGTTATTGGTCCGCCCTGGCTTGCGCACGTGGCATCTGCTGAAGGTATTGCCTGTGTGGAAGCGATCAAAGGCATTCATTCCGTTCCGGTTGATTATAATAATATTCCCGGTTGTACCTACTGCCAGCCGCAGGTCGCATCAATCGGTTTGACGGAAGAAAAAGCAAAAGCTGCAGGTTATGAATTGAAAATCGGGAAATTTCCTTTTATGGCAAGCGGAAAAGCATTTGCGATCGGAGAGCGGGAAGGATTTGTAAAATTAATTTTTGATGCGAAATACGGCGAACTTCTTGGCGCGCATATTATCGGATCGGAGGCAACCGAATTGATTGCTGAACTGGGTATTGCTAAGTCGCTTGAAGCCACTCCGGAAACTATTATTAAAACTATCCACGCTCACCCGACACTTTCGGAGTCCATAATGGAAGCCGCCGCGAATGCTTATGGCGAATCTATCCACATCTGATAAGAAGTTGTGGTATTGTGATCTGGGGAATATTCCTTATGATGAGGCTTGGGAACTTCAGGGAAAGATATTCCGGCAAAGAAAAAACGGTTTGATACCTGATGTTCTTCTGCTTTTAGAACATCCCCATACTTACACACTTGGAAAGGTAGCGAGCCGGGAGAATCTTCTTGCCGACGAAGAATATTTGAGGAAGGAAGGAATCTCCGTCTTCGATATCGATCGCGGAGGTGATATAACTTATCACGGCCCCGGGCAAATCGTCGGATATCCGATTATTGATTTGGAAGGGTGGAAAAAGGACTCCCATAAATATTTGAGGGCGCTGGAGGAGATCATAATTCTCACAGCATCAGAGTACGGATTGAAATGCGGGAGAAACGAAAAATATACCGGTGTCTGGATTGAGAACAGGAAGATCGCTGCAATCGGAATTAAAATATCGTCCTGGATCACAATGCACGGGTTCGCTTTTAATGTGAATACAGACCTTAGCAAATTCAGAGGAATCATTCCCTGCGGGATCAGCGACAAGGATGTTACATCTTTGGAAATAGAATTAGGTTCAAAAATCGGGATGCAGGAGGTTGTATCCCGTCTTGTTAAAAATTTTATCGGGCTTTTTGAGTACGGTAAGATTGAAAATGTCACTAAAGAATTTATAAACGAACAACTTTTAAGTAAAGCCAACTGAGAAAATAGTATGACGAAAAAGTCAAACACAATTACTTTGGAAAAGTCAAAAAGTGTTTCTACCGTTTTGGCCAAAAACGGGATTGAAGTTAATCTGGCAAAAGATGAACTTCTCCGCGTTTTTTATTTGATGAATCTTTCCCGTCAAACCGACAATAAAGCAATGACATTGCTGAAACAGGGAAAAACATTTTTCCATATCGCCTGCTCCGGTCACGAAGCCGTACAGGCAGCTATAGGAATGCAGATCAAACCTAAGACAGACTGGAGTTTCCCTTATTACAGAGATCTCACTTATTCCTTCTCAATCGGATATACTGTCGATGATTTCTTTCTCCAATGCCTGGGTAAAGACGCGGATCCTTCCAGCGGCGGAAGACAGCTGCCGGGGCACTGGGGTACAAACAGAGACTTTAATTTGCCTGCGCAATCAAGCCCGACAGGTACACAATTCCTTCAGGCAGTTGGTACAGCATTAGCCTCCGTCAGAAAAGGTATTAACAGTATCTCATACGTGAGTTCCGGTGAAGGAACAACAAGTCAGGGTGAGTTTCACGAAGCAGTTAACTGGGCGGCGCGGGAAAAACTTCCGGTTTTGTTCCATATCGAAAATAATAAATATGCTATCTCGGTACCCGTTTCCAAACAGAGTGGCGGGGAGGGAAACTCTATCTGCGAAATGATGAAGGGTTTTCACAATCTGCTAAGACTGAGAATTGACGGTACAGATTTTGTAGAATCATATTTAGCGGCAAAAGATGCGTTTGATTATATGCGAAGCGGTAAAGGCCCTGTTCTCATCGAGTCAGATGTCGTAAGACTTCTTTCTCATTCGTCCTCCGATGATCATAAAAAATACCGCGACAAAGAAGAAATTGATGAAGATTTGAGAAAGGATCCGATTGAGAAATTCAGAAAAGATTTACTTGAGCATCAAATATGCACACAGGATGAACTCGATGAAATCCTTAAGAAAGCTTTAGCAGACATTGAGAAAGCAGTTGATAAAGCTGCAGTTTCTCCGGATCCGCTTCACAGCGATGCTCATCGTTTTGTTTTTGATGAAAGCGGACTTAAAGAATCACTGGATTACGAAAATGAGGAGCCCTCAGGTAACTCGATTGTAATGGTCGATGCAATAAACCACTGCCTTAATGAAGAACTGGAACGGAATCCGGACATCTATATTTTCGGTGAAGATATCGCAGATAAGAAAGGAGGAGTATTCACGGCAACAAAAGGCCTGTCTACAAAATACGGCGATGAACGTGTTTTCAATTCTCCTCTCGCGGAAGCAAGCATAATGGGGGTTGCGATTGGTATGTCACTTGCAGGACTCAAACCTGTCGTCGAGATCCAGTTTGGGGACTATATCTGGCCAGCATTTATGCAGATGAAGGATGAGTTAGCCACATTCAGATACCGTTCAAAAAACACCTGGTCTACACCGGTAGTTACGAGGGTCGCGGTCGGAGGATACATTCACGGCGGACTCTATCACAGCCAAAATATCGAATCAATTTTCGCACACGTGCCCGGAATATATATTGCGTACCCTTCAAATGCAGCCGATGCAAAGGGATTGCTCAGGACCGCGATAAGATTAAATGATCCGGTACTTTTTTGCGAACATAAGGGACTTTACAGACAGAGTTACGCTATTGCACCGGAGCCGGGTCCGGGATATCTGTTGCCTTTCGGAAAAGCAAAGACAGTACGCGAAGGTAAAGATATAACTGTAGTAACTTACGGAGCTTCAGTGTGGGACACTATTTTTGCTGCTAAAAGACTCGAGGAGGAAGGAGTATCAGTAGAAGTTATTGACATTCGTACAATTGTCCCACTGGATGAAGAGGCCATTTATAATTCGGTAAAAAACACCAACAAGGTAATGGTGATTCACGAAGATACGCTGACCGCAGGTTTTGGAGCTGAGATTGCAGCCCGTATCGCAGATAACTGCTTCCGTTACCTTGATGCGCCTGTTAAACGTGTCGCTGCGAAGGATTCGCATATTCCGTACAACCCGATTTTAGAGAATGCAATCTTACCTTCGCGTGAAGGTATATACCGCTCTCTGAAAGAATTAAGTCAGTATTAATATCCAGTTTTCTGACAGAAGGATTTTATATGAAGATTGAAGTTATAATGCCGAAAATGGGGGAGAGTGTCACAGAGGGCACGATCATCAAGTGGCACAAAAAACCCGGTGATCCTGTAAAAAAAGATGAAGTACTTTTTGAGATTAGCACGGATAAAGTTGATACCGAAATACCTTGCCAGGCAGACGGAGTAATCACTGAACAGCTCTTCAATGAGGGAGATACAGTTGATGTCGGCAAAATAGTTGCTGTTATCGATACTGTTTCATTTTCTTCTGAAACTCAGATCGATAAAATTCAGACTGAAGTAAAAGCAACCCAAAAGATGGAAATAATCCAGGAAGTAGTTTCACCGTCCACCGATAAAACTACACCGGTCGATGTGCCTATGCCTAAAATGGGTGAATCCGTAATGGAGGGCACGGTGATTAAATGGCATAAGAAGCCCGGCGATTTTGTTAAAAAAGATGAACTATTATTTGATATCAGTACCGATAAGGTTGATACTGAAGTTCCCTCACCGGCCCAGGGAACTCTAACTGAAATCCTTGTCAAGGAACAAGAAACTGTTCCTGTGGGTCATATAGTTGCAAAGATCGCTTCATCGTACAGGGGGGAAGTGCCCGTTATTGAGAACCAAAATCTTGCTATGCACGATATGATAGCCGCTGCGGCTGTTTCTGCCAACGTAGCAGAAACTGAGGAAAGAATCAAAAATATTGCAGGAGAAAGCGACCGTTTTTATTCTCCGCTTGTTCTTAATATCGCCAGGAAGGAAAATATTTCTTTTTCTGAACTCGAAAGAATTAAAGGAACCGGATTAAACGGCAGGGTTACGAAAAATGATATTCTCAAGTTTCTGGATAACCGTACTTCAGTGTCTGTTGAAACGGTATCTGGCCATAAGGCACAAATTGCAGATACAAGTCTCTCCGGAAGTGATATTCAGCGTATCCCGATGGATAACATACGCTCGAAAATTATGAAGCATATGGTTAACAGTCGTGATACTTCGGTCCACGTCACTGCTATGGTTGAAGTCGATATGGTCAAAATTCATAATTATCTCCAAAAGAATAAAGATCATCTTTTGAAGAATGAGGGAATAAAACTAACGTATCTATCGTTTATTGCCCACGCTGCGGTAAGAACTCTTAAGGAGTATCCCTTAATTAATTCAGCGATTGATTCTAATTCCACTTCTATTCTTCAGAAGAGATTCGTGAATCTTGGAATTGCAGTTGCGCTTGAATCGAACGGATTGATTGTTCCGAATATTAAAAACGCACACGAAAAAAATCTTTTTGGTTTGTCAAGATCTATTCAGGACATAGCCGAAAAGTCCAGAACTAAAAAACTTACACCGGATGATATAAAAGGAGGTACCTTTACTATCACCAATTACGGTGTATTTGGGACGTTATTCGGCACCCCGATAATTAATCAACCGGAAGTTGCAATCCTCGGGGTCGGTGCTATAGTAAAAAGGCCGGTCGTTATCGAAGTGGAAAGCACAGACACAATCGCTATCAGGCCTATGATGTATCTTACTTTATCTCACGACCATCGGCTTGTAGATGGTATGCTTGGCGGACTTTTCCTGAAGTCACTGAAAGACAAGCTTGAAAATTTTAATGAAAAATTTACAGCGTAGTAAATTAAAAAATTCCTAAATTTGTAGTTTAAATAATGATTAATCAGCACCAGAGAAAAGTTAAAGAACAGCTTGAGTCCGAACGCGGGGAGTTAGGGAAACGTCCGGATTGGTTAAAGATTAAGTTACCCGGCGGGGAAAATTATCAAAAACTAAGACAACTTGTAAAAACAAGTAAGCTCAATACGGTTTGTGAAGAGGCCAGATGCCCGAATATCGCGGAATGCTGGAACCATAAAACCGCAACATTTATGATCCTCGGCGATACTTGCACCAGAAGCTGCGGTTTTTGCAGCGTTAAACTCGGTATTCCAAACGAACTTGATAAGGATGAACCGCGGCGTGTTTCGGATGCTGTGAGTGAACTTCAGCTTCGCCACGTCGTTATCACATCAGTAAACAGGGATGAACTGCAGGATGGCGGCGCATCCATTTTTTCTGAGACTGTCAGGTTGATCAGAGAAAAAGTGCCGGGATGTACTATTGAAATTTTAATTCCGGATTTTAAGGGTGTTGAGGATGCTTTCGAAGTGATTATGGAGAATCCGCCGGATATACTTAATCATAATCTTGAAACTGTTCCCGGCCTTTACCACGCGGTGAGGCCGCAGGCTAAGTATGAAAGAAGCCTTGAATTGATCAGTTGGTTTAAGAAGCGGGGATTAAAAACAAAAAGCGGAATTATGGTTGGTATTGGGGAAAAGAATGAAGAAATTTTCAGCCTGATGGACGACCTGGCAGCGCACGGCTGTGATATACTTACGATAGGACAGTATCTTCAGCCGACGAAAATGCATTTGCCGGTCAGCCGTTTTGTCACTCTCGAGGAATTTCAGTTATTTAAGGAGGAAGGTTTGAAAAAAGGATTTGCGGTTGTTGAATCTAACCCACTGGTAAGAAGTTCTTACCACGCCGATCAGCAGGCCCGCTTAGTTATCGTAGAACAAAACTAAATACATTTAATGAAAATAATAAGTACTCTCTTTCTGGCAATCGCGTCTTTTACTGCACTCTACCCGCAGCAGTCCATTCAAAAGATAATGGAAGACAAAAATGATAAATACACTAATGTTGGCAATATAGGAATTACGATTACCAACTTCGGAACTTACGGACACGGTTTCAGTAAGTGGCCGGGACAGCCATCGTGTGAATATCCGCTCGGAAGCGGCATTGAACATATCTTTGACGGCGGTTTGTACATCGGCGGTTTCTTGAGCAGCGATTCACTCGGATCAAATAAACTTGGGCCTTTTGTTACAACAGGGGCTGTCGATGCTGCCTCAGTTTCAACCCGCGGCGGCGGATTTGAATGGACCAATGATGCGGCAAGTATTGTTGACGAAAGATCTACTCTCCTCACTTCCAGGTTCTTTTCGCCTAATGCAATTTCTCACCAGGATTTTGTCGCGGAATATCTTGACACTAACAAAGTTCTTTCCAACGGAGAAGTCATTGAAGGCCATTCTCCGCTTGGTCTCAAAATCAGGCAGGAATCGTATGCCTGGAATTATCCTTTCGCAAACTTTTTCGTCATAATGAATTATTGGATAAAAAACATTTCCAATAAATATGTGGACAGCATCTATGTTGGCCTGTGGACCGATGCGGTAGTACGAAACACCAAAGTATCACCTCCGACAGGATCAAATTTTTTTAATAAAGGCGGCAACGGTTTCGAAGATTCATTATCCATTGCCTACGAATTTGATGCTACAGGCGATATCGGCCTGACAGACAGTTATATTGGAATTCAGTTCCTTGGCGCCAACCAGCCATATGATTCCGTAAATTTTGTTTCCTGGCAGTTCAGGAATACATCTGACCCTAACTTTTTTGCACCGCAGGATGATAATGGCAGATATGAAAAATTAAGAGGCTATTTCGGCGGAACAAACAGATACGGATTTGGCGTACTTCCGTCCTCACTTAAGTCCCCCTCCAACAGGTCGCTCATGATATCTGCCGGGCCTTACAAAAAATTAGCTCCCGGAGATTCTCTTAATGTGGTTTTTGCCTTTGTTGCAGCAAAAAAATATGGTACATCACCCGCGGCATATGACAGTTTGATCCAGCGCAAGAATCTTCACGATAATGCTCAATGGGCCCTCAGAGCATACTACGGCGAAGACAGGAACAGAAATAATTTGTTAGACGCGGGCGAGGATGGTGACGGAAACGGTGTTATTACCCGTTATATTTTACCCACCCCGCCTTCAACTCCAAGAGTTAAGGCAGTGCCGGCAGACAGAAAAGTTACGATTTACTGGGACCGTAATCCGGAGAACTCAACTGATCCGATCTCCGGCAAGAAGGATTTTGAAGGTTACAGAGTATACAGAACCAACACCGGATTTGATCTTACAGAATCTCAAAATATTCAATCTGATCTTATAAGGTTTTCGGAGTTTGACAGCACAGGTAACACCACAGGCTACAATACCGGTTTCAATGCAGTTAC
>CAIMOS010000203.1 GCA_903843135.1 uncultured Ignavibacteriales bacterium
AGGGGCAAGCCCCTCCACTACAAAAAAACACGGCGCATATTAACACGACTGCACATTACATCCTGCGGCTTTTATAGAGCAATCGATCATAACAATCCGCCGGGAGAGGCAAGCCCCTCCACTACAAAAAAACACGGCGCATATTAACACGACTACACATTACATCCTGCGGCTTTTATAGAGCAATCGATCATAACAATCCGCCGGGAGGGGCAAGCCCCTCCAATACTATCGTTTCCTGATAAAAACTAAAAATCTTCTTACTTACCATTCACATTATTAAATTGATGTAACGAATTGAATATTTATAATTTTTCTCTTTAATAATGAACCTAAAATTTACTTTATCCATTCTGATTATTATGACAGCTACAGCATTCAAACTTGAAGCGCAGGAATTTACTCCCGAATGGGCAAAACACGCAGTCTGGTACCAGATCTTCCCGGAACGATTTTCTAACGGTGATCCAGCCAATGATCCCACGGTAAAAGATATTATCGGAGCTGACCCTTCAGATAGACCCGCTGCCTGGCAGATCCATCCCTGGACCAGCGACTGGTTCGAACTCCAGGAATATGAAAAAGTAAACTCGGAGCTTGAAGGTAATCCGCCATTATGGAAACACCTTCTCCGCAGACGCTACGGCGGAGACATACAGGGAATAATAAATAAACTCGGTTACCTGAAAGATCTCGGAATTAACGCGATTTACCTTAATCCTGTTTTTGATTCCCCATCGCTCCATAAGTATGACGGCGCTTCGTATCATCATATCGATCCAAATTTTGGCCCCGATCCCGCCGGCGACAGGTTGATGATGCAGAGAGAAAACCCGCTTGATCCTGCCACCTGGGCCTGGACCAAAGCGGATGAACTCGTCCTTGAACTGATCAGGAAAGCACACGGCCTCGGCATCAGAATTATTTTCGACGGCGTGTTTAATCATATGGGCATCAACAGCTTTGCCTTCCGCGATGTAAAAAAGAACCAGCAGAATTCACCATATAAAGACTGGTTCATTGTTAAGTCGTGGGAAGACAAAACCAAAGGTACCAAATTCGAATACGAAGGCTGGTGGGGCGTAAGCTCTCTCCCCGAATTACGCGAAGATGAAAAAGGAATAGTAAAAGGACCGCGCGATTATATCTTCGCCGCCACAGAGAAATGGATGAATCCAAAAGGAATGGGAACACAGTATGGCATCGACGGATGGCGGCTTGATGTTGCTTTTTGCGTTTCGCATCCTTTCTGGAAAAGCTGGAGGAAACACGTGAAGCAGATAAATCCGGAAGCATATATAACAGCAGAGCTTGTCCTTCCGCTTGAAGAAGTAAAACCTTATCTGCAGGGAGATGAATTCGACGGCGAAATGAATTACAATTTCGCCTTTGCGTGCGCTGATTTTATGTTTAATACTCCCGATAAAACAATTTCACCGGCACAATTTAACAAAATGCTCGCACGGCTAAGGGACGCGTATCCGGCTGAAGTTTCCTATGTGACTCAGAACCTGTTCGGCAGCCACGACGCCGCAAGAATCGCCACGCACATCGTCAATCGCGGAATCGAACGCTACGGAAACTGGGGAGCGTATCACAGCGCTTCAAAAGCCGCAGACAATCCTAACTACCTTGTGCGAAAACCAAATGCATACGAAAAGCAGCTGCAGAAACTGTTCGTGATAATGCAGTTCACATATGTGGGAGCGCCTATGATTTATTACGGTGATGAAGCGGGTATGTGGGGCGCGAATGATCCCGACTGCAGAAAACCGATGGTGTGGAAAGAATTAAATTACTCGCCGGAAAAGTACAAT
>CAIMOS010000204.1 GCA_903843135.1 uncultured Ignavibacteriales bacterium
GAGCAAACTCATTCCATCCAATTGTTCCGTCGCCATATTTAAGTGCGGCGTGGATGCCAATCTTATCCATTCGTTCCCTTACCAGTAAATAAAGCTGGTAATTCCTTTCTATTGAATAGACCTGAGCGCCCATCTGAACCAGGATCGCAGCCTGATACCCTGAACCGGTCCCAATTTCAAGAATTTTATTCCCTTTGCCGACCTTCAGGGCTTCGGTCATTACAGCTACTGTATATGGCTGAGAAATTGTCTGTTCATACCCAATCGGAATTGCAGTGTCCTGATAAGCATCTTTCCATAACGATCTGGGAATAAAAAGGTGCCGTTCAACTTTAAGTATTGCATTCAGGACATTTTTATCCCTTACCCCTTTCCTGATCAAAGTTTTTATCAGTTCTTCGCGTTCAAATTCATACATAAAATGAAAAAATAAATTATATTAAAAGATACTTATTAACTTTATTTCTGTAAAATTGAATTATCTCCTATCATTATGAACTTAGATATTTTTGGACCAATAATTATTGCCCTTATGCGAATTTGCGATGTCAGTATCGGCACCGTAAGAACTATAATGGTCGTCCAGGGAAGAAAATATCTCGCGGGCCTGATAGGATTTTTCGAAGTACTGATCTGGGTTTTTGCGATCAGATTCGTCTTCGCCCAGTTGGATAATATTTACAACATGATTGGCTACGCGTCCGGCTTTGCTTTAGGAAATGTTCTCGGAATCACTATAGAACAAAAGATCGGACTCGGTTATCTGCAGTTAACAATTATTTCAAAATTTCACGCAGATGCAATCGCGGATGCGCTGAGAAGACAAAAGGTCGGTGTTACCCTATTACCGGGAGAAGGGATCACCGGTGGGGTTGCTGTTCTCGTGTGCATCATTCAGCGCAAAAACCAGAATAAAATAATAGAATTGATAGAAACTGTCGATAACCAGGCATTTATCAATGTCCAGCCATCTTTGCCGTACCGGGGGTTTATTCAAACGGCACGTAAATGAATCAATTTTGAACTAAAATAAAAAATTTAATATTTGTATATTTATAGTTAATGAAATTATTTCATATTATCATGCTGAGAGAAGGTTAGAACGGTAAAATGGAGCAAGTAAAAGAAAAGATCACCAGAGAAGACTGGCACACTATTGCCGCTACAGATTCGCTGAATTATCTTGAAACCACACGGTCCGGCTTGTCCCCTGAAGAAGCTGTTGAGCGACTTGAATTATACGGCCCGAATGAATTAGAGGCTGAGAAGAAAGCCTCCCCCTGGGCATTGCTGGCAAGTCAGTTTACAAGTTTGCTTATCGTAATACTGGTTATCGCCTCCGCGATTTCCTGGGGGATGGGTGATTATGTTGAAGCGATTGCAATTATTATTATTGTTTTATTGGCTGGAATAACAGGATTTATCCAGGAATATCAGGCCGGTAAAGCCATTGATGCCCTTAAAAAGATGGCTTCCCCGCACGCCCAGGTATACAGAGACGGTGAAGAGATTGATATTAACGCAACCGAACTTGTTCCGGGCGATATAATGATCATTAAAACCGGCGATAAAATTCCTGCCGACGGCCGTTTAATTGAGGCCCTGAACCTCCGGCTTGAAGAGGCCTCACTCACAGGAGAATCTCAGGCGATTGAAAAAAACATTGAAGTGATCGAAGACCTCACGAGTCCGCTTGGTGACCGTAAAAATATGGTCTATATGGGAACGGCTGTATCTTACGGCCGCGGTAAAGCCGTCGTCACCTCCACCGGTATGCAAACAGAATTTGGTAAAATCGCCGGATTACTTCAATCCACAGAAAACCGCAAAACTCCGATTCAGGAAAACCTTGACCAGCTCGGCAAAAAATTAGGAATTTTTGCAATCGTGCTGGCTTCAGTTATGAGCCTTATCGGTGTTTTAAGGGATGAACCGATTGTTAAAATGTTCACCTGGGGCGTGGCCCTCGCTGTTGCGGTTATCCCCGAGGCTCTCCCTGCAGTTGTGACTATCAGTCTCGCTCTTGGCGTCCGCCGTATGGTGAAAAGGCGTGCGCTTATACGGAAACTTCCCGCCGTTGAAACCCTAGGCGCGATAAATATTATCTGCTCCGATAAAACCGGAACTCTTACACAGGACGAAATGACAATCCGGAAAATTTACACTGCAAATAAACTCGTCAATGTGACCGGCGTTGGTTACGACCCGGACGGTGATTTTAATCTTAACGATAAAAAAATTGACATAGCAGAACATCCGGATTTATTGCGGTTATTAACTGTCAGCGCCCAGTGTAATGATACCTTACTCAAAAAAATTGACGGATCCTGGGATATTATGGGTGATCCCACCGAAGGCGCTATGGTTGTTGCAGCAGTAAAAGCGGGTATCGATGTTGATTTTATAAGAAATCAAAATCCCAGGATTGATGAGATACCATTCTCGTCAGAAACAAAAAGAATGACAACTATACATAAGATCCGGCACAAACTCGAATCTTATTCCAAAGGCGCTGTGGAGATCATTCTTGACAGTTGCAGCACCTATCTCGAAGGTGAAGAGACCAGGGAACTTACTCCTGAAGTCAGAGAGAAAATTATCTCAACCGCTAATGAAATGAGCTCTCACGCTCTAAGGGTTTTGGCCCTGTCCGCCCGGAATTTTGACTCAAACTCCTTCACAATGGAAAAGAGTGAAAAAGAAATGACATTTTTGGGTCTGGCAGGTATGTTTGATCCGCCAAGGCCTGAAGTTAAACCGGCAATTGATAAATGTTTCTCCGCCGGGATCAAACCTATTATGATCACCGGTGATCATAAAGTAACGGCAGTTGCTGTTGCAAAAGAACTTGGAATTATGAAGAACGGAGGCGCTCTCTCGGGTGTTGAACTTGAAAAAATGTCAGATGAGGAGTTTGAAAAATCAGTTGACACTACTGAAGTTTACGCAAGGATCTCTCCGTCACATAAACTTAAAATTGTTTCTGCACTGATGAAAAAAGGCCATATCGTTTCTATGACCGGAGACGGTGTTAATGACGCGCCCTCCCTGAAGAAAGCGGATATCGGAGTGGCTATGGGTATAACCGGAACAGATGTAAGCAAAGAAGCCGCGGATATGATTCTGACTGATGATAATTTTGCGTCCATTGTTAACGCTGTGGAAGAAGGACGCAGTATTTTTGAGAATATCCGGAAATATCTAGTATTCCTTTTGAGCGGAAATATGGGTACAGTTTATGCACTTATTTTTACCCTGCTTGCAGGACTTGCCATCCCTCTATCCGCAGTTCAAATCCTGTTCATTAACTTCATAATGGACGGATTGATCGCTATTGCACTTGGCGTTGAGCCGCCCGAACCCGGGATAATGAAAAAGAAACCCCGCAACGTAAAAGAAGGAATCCTTAATAGGGATACGCTTATTTATATAAACGTTGTTGGAGTAGTCATCGCTGTCGTAACGACTTCCGCGTATGTCTGGGGTCTCAGTCAGGGCTTCTCTTTCAAGGAAGCAAGTACAATGTTTTTCCTGACCCTTATCTTAGCGAGATTATTTAACGGATTAAACTGCAGGTCTTTGGACCAGTCAATTTTTACGATGCCATTCCTAACCAATATTCCGCTGTTGGTAGCTTCGGGTGTATCGCTTCTGCTATCACTTGCTGTAATACATTTCGAATTTCTGCAGAAAGCTTTTCACGCTACCGAGTTAAACGGACTGGAATGGACCGGGTTATTAATCTGCTCCGTTTTTGTACTGATTATCGTTGAAATCTGGAAAATTTTCAGAAGAAAAAGAATCTGACTTGCAAAAAAGAAAATGATTTTATAAATTTATAATTCATTTTTGCGGGAATAGCTCAGTTGGTAGAGCGCAACCTTGCCAAGGTTGAAGTCGCGGGTTCGAGTCCCGTTTCCCGCTCTAAAGACTCCACCGCAACGTGGAGTTCTTTTTTTGAGCATAATTTAATGGCGCTGTACCCAAGTGGCTTAAGGGGAAGGTCTGCAAAACCTTTATTCGTCGGTTCGAATCCGACCGGCGCCTCAAACCCGGAATCACTCCGGGTTTTTTATTTTAAAATTGTATGTTTTACGTTTATATACTAAAAAGTCTTAAAGACAATCGAAGATACATCGGATTTACTTCCGGCATTGATCGAGCTTACAAGCAGCAAAGGCGAGGAAGCATTCAGCACGTTCATTCAGAAACTTGAAGATGATATAGCCGTGGCAATACTCGGCAAGGCAAACAGCACACAGTTACCGAACACCTCAGGTTCTTGAGACAAAAGAGAATAAGGTTGTTATTGGATTCAGTTCTGAAGAAGCCGCGCGTCTTGCATATTATCACACCGTTTCGGGGACTGGCCGTAGCGGAGTCAAACGCGATTTCTTATGGGTCACTGATGAACAGCTCGCAGAACTGGCAAAGCTGGTTATCGAGGATGTAACAGTCGAGATCGAAGTAGGTAAAAAAACGTGGAAGTTTAAGAATGAATGATCTGACTAAGCAGATTTATTTAAGTTTTGATTGTCCTTATTGTTGCGCTTAGAATACTTCTCAATAAATGCCTTTTTCTCACGGCGTAGTTCTTCCACTTCCTCAGGAGTACACATCATTGACTGCCTGAGTTTCTCAAGTTTCTCAAGCGCTGCAGCCGGTATATCAAGTACAAAATCTTTTTCTTTCATAGCTATAATGTAATCCTTTCCTGATAAATTTCAAACACCTAAACGTTCTAATATTTTTCTGATAAGCGGAGTTAAATTAGGAAAACCGAGAATATACTGCGCTTCGCTTTCTGTTAGTTGACTTACTTTTTCAGCGATTTTGAACCTAAATAGCATTTCATCAACGGCTGTACCAAATTTGCTGTAAAGAGCTTTTACCGTTTCCTCTTTGATCTTCATAACCTTCGATTCCGCTCCGGTTGATTTCTGCATACCTGCGGAGAGTGCTGCAGCGTGAACGACATTACCGCCTTTTGACTGAATGTATTTCCTCAAGTCGTTCAACGTGCCGCCCTGGGTTATTACATCATCGACGATTATGTAATTGCCTCCCTGTTGAACATTACCGGAAAATACACTTCGGTAAATCAGTCTGTGTAATGCGTCTTTCCCAGTACGCTGTGGTTTATTCTCCTGAACAATTCCAAAATTATTTTCAAATTCATTTACATCCGCGATTTTTGTGGCAAATGCAACCGGTAATTTATTTCTCCCTTTTGCTTCAATTGCCTGAACAGAAACCACAATCGAACCGGGATACTTTTCCTGCATCCACTTGACCAATGACTCTTTGACGACATCATCAATGAGCTTTACAGCCGCCTCTTCATCACCTGCTTTCGCAGCAACATAATTCCGATACTTGCGGAGTTTTTCATAAGGCAGAATGACAGTTGCCTCACCAAAATCTTTTGGCCAGTTAAGTTTATTTTTTACTCTTTCCATTTCCTCAAAATCCGTGGATGCGCCAAACACAGGCAGCCACTCGTGTTGACA
>CAIMOS010000205.1 GCA_903843135.1 uncultured Ignavibacteriales bacterium
GCGTTCGGCAAAGAAGATGTCGCGCGCCGGGCACAGGAAGCAGGTGTGAGAGGATTTCTTACAAAACCGGTCAGTTATTCTGTGCTGTTCGATGCCATAATGGAAGTCTTCAATAGAGAGGGTAAAAAGAGTGTAAACAAAATAAATCTGGAAGAGCAATACGAAAAACAACTGGAAGCTATCGGCGGCACGCTTCTTCTTCTTACCGAGGATAATGAGATAAACCAGGTGGTTGCCTCGGAGTTGCTGACAGAGCACGGGTTACTGGTGGAAATTGCCAATGACGGAAGCGAAGCCGTAAGGAAAATCCGGGATTCCGGGAACCCTTCGAAGTATAAGCTGGTTTTTATGGATCTGCAGATGCCGGTGATGGACGGCTATAACGCCACACTTGAGATAAGGAAAATGAAGGAGTACAGGGACCTGCCCATTATCGCGATGACCGCCGACGCAATGCAGGGAGTAAAGGAAAAGTGCTTTGAAGTCGGTATGAACGGCTATATCACAAAACCGATAAAACCCGCCGAAGTTTTTGACACGCTTTTGCATTGGATAAAACCCACAGATGAGAAAACCAAGGCGAAAGTAAAAGGAAAGAAAAAAGTAAAACAGGATATAATCGTTCCGAATTTCGTAAATTTGGATTCTAAGGACGGGCTGCAAAGGATAGGAGGCAATAACAAGCTTTATAAGGAACTGCTGGAGAAGTTCTACACAAGCCAGGTTAATGTTATCGAACAGATAAAATCGGCCGTCAGGCAGCAGGACCAGGAACTCTCGGTCCGTCTGGCACATACTCTCAAGGGAGTTGCCGGAAATCTGGGAGCCAGGAACCTGAATATCGTTGCGGCGAAGGCAGAGAAACTGCTAAAGGATGGCCACACCGAAAATCTTGACACAGTTCTTCCGGAGCTGAGCGGGGCAATTGACCCGTTACTGAGCGAGATAAAAGCGTGGCTGAATACTTTTGCCAAGGATGAGCCGGAAGATGACGGTGTCGAAATTGACCGGAGAAGGCTGAATGAACTTCTTGAAATTCTCGGAGAATTGCTGGAGCAGGATGATTTTGACGCATCCCGTACTATTGAAGAAATACTGGAACTTCCCGGCGCGGGGAAATACAGTGCCGGTCTTTCTGAAATAAAAAGCGATATAAAGAATTTTGAATTTGAAGAAGCTCTTAGTAAGTTAAATAAATTTAAACAAAACCTTTAAAGTTTATGAATATTGATCCAAAAAAAATGACGATCCTCGTTGTCGATGACGTCCCGCAGAATATTTCTATCCTAGGCGAATATCTTTCAGCATATACTTTGAAAGTGGCAACTTCGGGGGTCAAGGCGATTGAGATTGCTGAATCGACCGAACTTGATCTGATTCTTCTTGATATTATAATGCCCGATATTGACGGATATGAATTGTGCAGAAGGTTTAAGGAAAAACCGGCAACACGCGAGGTGCCGGTAATATTCCTTTCCGTAATGTCTGAAGTGACGGATAAGGTCCGTGGGTTTAAACTCGGCGCGGTGGATTATATCACCAAACCGTTCCAGGTTGAGGAAGTAAAATCACGTATCGAAACCCACCTTACCCTGAGCGCGTACAGAAAGATCCTTAAAAACCTGAATTATGAACTTGAGAAAAAAGTTGAAGAACGCACCAGGGAACTTTTATATGCAAAAAATAAAGCCGAAGAATCAAGCCGCCTGAAAACACATTTCCTTTCACTGATGAGCCACGAACTAAGGACGCCGCTCGCGGGTATAATGGGCTTCTCGGAAATTCTTATGGAAGAACTTCCGAATGACGGGCTTAAAGATTATGCCACGGCTCTTAATCAGTCCGCAACCCGGCTCAAGGTTACACTCGAATCAATTCTGAATCTTTCTAAGTTCCAGGCAGGCAAGCAGGTTGTTAACCTCTCCCCGATAAACCTGAACCAGAGAATACAGAGCAGGCTCGGGCCGCACAGAATAAATGCGGAATTAAAAAAAGTGAAATTGTTTTTCACTGAGCCGAGGGACATTGTCCTGACAGCGGTTGATAAAGTGATGCTTGATGTTATTCTCAACAATCTTGTCAGCAATGCAATCAAATACACCAGCAAGGGAAAAGTTGAGGTCAGCCTTAACATTACCAGGGTGGACAATATTATGTATGACTGCCTTACAGTGGCCGACACGGGGATCGGAATTCCCAAGGAAAAACAGAACATCATTTTTGAAGAGTTCAGGCAGGCGGATGAAGGAATGGGCCGCGCTTTTGAAGGTTTGGGAATTGGTTTGTCCCTTGTTAGCAAGTTTGTCGATTTGCACGGCGGAAAGATAGAACTGGAAAGCACTCCGCAGGCGGGATCAACTTTCAAAGTTTATCTGCCTCACGTAACACATCTTCAGCTTGATGAAGAAATCCCCGGAATTATTTCTCAGGAAGGCCGTAAGCTGAGGACCGGAATTAAATCCAGATTACTTATTGTGGAAGGGAACCAGCACAGTATGCAGCTGCAGAAATACTATCTCGAAGATCTGTGCGATGTGGATTTTGCGAGGGACGGATTTGAGGCGATGGATGTTGCCAAGACCCACAGGTACAGGGTGATACTTGTTAACGTGCTGATCTACCAGGGGCTTTCTATGATTGAGCTTACAAGAGAAATCAGAAAACTTAAGGGGTACAATACGGTACCGGTGATAGCTTATTATCCCATTACCGCGGAGCAGAGGGTTAAATTTACTCCCCCCGCAATGGACGGCAATTATCACGCCAAGCCGAATACCAAAAGGGAACTGATAGAATTACTGAGCGAATATCTTTAATATAGGAATCTCCCCGGATTGCGGGAAAAATTACTGTGCTGGTCCTTGCTGGAAGCATTGCGGAAATTTTTTATAATAATTTATTGAGAAAAAGCGAAAGTTTATCCGGACATTGAAGTAATTAACGGACGCAGAAGACTGCATCCGCAAAATATTATTTTTGCCGCTGATAAGCGCTACCTATTATATGAGTGACGAATTAAAAAACAGCAAAATACTGATAGTGGACGATACACCCGAGAATGTTGAAATTCTTGGGGAGATACTTAATGGATATAAAAAGCAGGTTGCGTTAAACGGAGAGAGGGCATTAAAACTTGCGAACGGGGAAAGCAAACCGGACCTGATTCTGCTCGACATTATGATGCCCGGAATGGACGGTTTTGAAGTTTGCAGAAGGCTGAAAGAAAATGAAGCCACAAGAGACATACCCGTAATTTTTATCACCGCCAAATCGGAAGTTGAAGACGAAACCCGCGGACTGCAGCTGGGCGCCGTGGATTTTATCCCCAAACCGATCAGTCCGCCGGTTGTACTTGCAAGAGTTAAAAACCACCTTGAACTGAAAATGGCAAGGCAGCGCCTTGAAGGGCAGAATGTTGAACTTGCTTCCCGGAATAAATACATCACCGACAGCATCAACTACGCGAAAAGAATCCAGAACGCAATTTTGCAGTCTGAGGAACAGCTGAAAGAACTTTTGCCGGAAAGTATGCTCTTCTTTTCACCGAAGGACATACTTAGCGGCGATTTTTTCTGGTTCGGCGAAGTTGAAGGCAGAATAGTTTTCGCGGTTGTCGACTGTACCGGCCACGGCGTGCCCGGCTCAATGATGTCAATGGTCGGAAACACCCTCCTTAATGAAATTGTTAAGATCCTTAAGATTACAGATCCGGGCGAAATACTGAATCATCTTGATAAGAGAGTTGTTAAAGAACTGCAGAAAGATATTAACACAACCACTTTCGACGGTATGGATGCTGCGGTCTGTACATATCTTCCGGCCCATAAAAAACTTCTGTTCGCCGGGGCGTATCGTCAGTTGTATTACTGGCAGGGCAGCGAATTATTTGAGATCAAAGGGTCAAAGAAATCCATTGGAGACACAAGAAAGCAGGTCGAGTATTCATCGGCGATCGTGGACCTTGAAACAGCGGCTGATATTTATATGTTCACCGACGGTTTCACCGATCAGAATGATTTATCTGATAATAAATTCGGCACAATTAAACTTAAAGAGCTGATTGCCGGGCTCCGCAAGAACAGTATGATCGAACAGAAAGAGATCATTAAGAAAGCATTTAATGACCACCGGGGAAGCGAAACACAAAGGGATGATGTCACTTTACTGGCGACAAGGCTCAGCCCTGAGCAGGAAATCAAAGTATTTTCTTACAAAGGCCCGCTTGATGAAAGTAAAATAGCTTCTCTTTCGGAAGAGCTTATAAGGGACATCGACGGAGCAATAAATCTTCAACAGGCGGATGTTATTTCGAAGGTTGTCAGGGAACTGCTAAAGAACAGCTGCGCGTATTCCGAAGAGACGGTCCTGCTTGAAGGAAGAGAATTTAAAGTTGGATCAATTAATGTCTGGCTGAGTTCAGACTCGCTGAAGATCACAACCGGCAACATCATCGATGAAAATGACTTTGACCGGATTAATTCCAAAATCAGTGAACTGAATATGCTTAATGAGGCAGAACTTAACTCGTTAAAACGTGTTAAGCTTCTGACTACAAAAGAGAGCCGCCCGCAGCAACCCGGCATTGGCTTTCTGGAAATTTTGCTTCTTGCCAAATCACAGATCCGCGTTTCCAACTCACAATTAAATGAACAAAAGTCATATATAGAATTTACAATAACGATAGAAACAGGAGACTGATATGGAAAATATGTTAATACAGGGAACTAAGAGCAGCCCGAACGTGGAATTTGATGCTGCTTCCGGAAAAATAATGATGTCGGGGTCTTCTTATCCCGAGAATGCGTCTGAATTTTATCACCCTCTGCTGAACTGGATTGATAAATACACGATGGAAGTCTCCAAAGAAATTAAAGCCGATTTTGGTTTTAAGTATCTGAATTCAAGTTCGGTTAAACTGATTTCGGAAATGGTGGATAAACTGAACAAACTGAATTCGGCCGGTATTCCGGTGGAGATCAACTGGCGCTGTGTCAGGGGGGATGAAGATATCTTTGACCTTGGGGAAGAGTTTAAGGAAGAAGTTAGCTGCAAGTTTAATATTATAGAGGACTGAGGTAAATATGTCGCAGAATAATCTGGATGAATCAGAAAAAATTTTCCACGAAGATTTTGAGTTTCTTCATAGAATTGAAAAAGTAAAACAGAAACAAGGTATCGAAGCTTTCGAACTTATGATGGAATACAATGTGCTTGCAGAAAAATATTCCAATCTGCTTAAAAACGCCGTAAGGATACTGAGGATCAGCGATAAAGCCCAGAAAAAATTACTGGACAGCATGGAATAGTTTCGTTACTTTTTACTAACTCACCCACAGTCTCATAATAAATATTTATTTAAACCCCGTCTATCGCGGGGTTTAATTTCCCGTCATCTCTGAACTGCGGATGTATAAATTATCCGCTTAGTTCTCTTCGCCCGCTACCCTTAATAAAGTCCATATTAACTTTCTATTTGGATAATTTTACGTGAATATTTTCGCTATGTTTCTTTTGGAGATTATATGAAAATAGAAGTACAGATACCGGATATTCTGAAAAAGGCAGTTGGCCTGCTTTCAGAAAATAATTGTCGCGCCTACCTTGTCGGCGGCGCAGTGCTCGATGCTCTTATGCGTAAGCCAATTAAAGACTGGGATGTGGAGTGTTACGGACTGAACTTCAACAGCCTCAGCGAACTGTTAAAGAAATTCGGAAAGACAAGCCTTGTCGGTAAGGCCTTCGGAATCATAAAACTCCGCGCGGGCGAAGATGAATATGATTTCTCGATTCCCAGGCGCGATAATAAGATCGGTATCGGGCACACAGGCTTTTCCGTTGAGCTTGATCCGGACCTTAGCATTAAAGACGCCGCGCGAAGGCGCGACCTGACTATCAATTCAATATATCTTAATCTTCAAACTCTTGAAATTGAAGATCCGTTTAACGGAGTTGAAGACCTGAAGGACGGCAGGATCAAAGCCACCGATCCGGTAACATTTATCGAGGATCCGCTCCGCGTTCTCCGGATAATGCAGATACTTCCGCGCAAAGGAAGATATGTTGATCCGGAAACGATAGACCTGTGCAAAAGTATGATCGATGAATTTGACGCGCTTCCGCGCGAGAGGCTCTTCGGAGAATTCAGCAAGCTATTGAACAAATCAGACGGGCCGTCTCTTGGGCTTCACTTCCTGGCAGACTGCGGCTGGATAAATAAATTTCCGGAACTTGCCGCGCTCAGAGGGACGCCGCAAAGGCCGGAGCAGCATCCGGAAGGCGATGTGTGGAGGCATACGATGATAGCGGTCGATAACGCTGCTAAACTCCGCGGGTTTATTCCCGACGACTGGAAGGCCGCGTATATGTTCGGTATGCTTTGTCACGATATGGGTAAACCGGCAACCACCGATCCCGTGAAACTGACTGCACACAATCACGAAGTTGCGGGTGTTGACGTCGCGAATACCTTTATGCACAGGCTGACAAACAATATTGATCTGATAGAGAAGACGCTGTCGGTAGTTAAAAATCACAGAAAGCCGTATATACTGGCGAGGGATTCATCTTCCCCGGGCGCGTGGAAACGGCTGCACATAGAACTTCCGCTTCACGTTGCGGCATACGTTACGCAGGCTGACAGGTCGCCGCATTTTGCGAATGTCGCGGAAGAATTCCTGAGTGAGACAGAAACAATCCTTCAGAAGAGCGATGAATTCGGGAAAGAGAAAATCCATCCCGCATTAAACGGCGGTTATCTTATCAAGAAAGGGCTTAAGCCCGGCCCGCATTTCAAAAAGATTATCTCAGCGGCATTCGAAATTCAGCTTGATGAAGGAATCACCGATCCCGATATTTTATATACAAGGGTCGAAAACCATAATATGTAGTGACAGGGCTTGCCCTGTCCGCGGCGCAAATTAACACGATTGCACAATACAGTCAGCGGCTTTAATAAAGCAATCGATCCCAACAAAAAACTGTCCATTGTAGTGACAGGGCTTGCCCTGTCCGCGGCGCAAATTAA
>CAIMOS010000206.1 GCA_903843135.1 uncultured Ignavibacteriales bacterium
ATTAATGCTGTTTCAGCAGGTTAAAACGATCGCTTACAGAAGAATTTAATTATGATAGCTTTTGACAGCCAGATAGGGCTTAGCATATCCTCAACGAAACTCCAGTATGTTGAAATCAACTACAACGGGCGGGAGTACATTATTGAGAATGTGGACGAAGCATATTTTGATGAACCGATAGATCTGATCAGTGACAAGGAGATTAAATCCCAGTCGGTACTGCAGACGGCATTTAATGAAATTATAATCAGGAAACCGTTAAAGACGCATCGAGTAGCTGTCTCACTTCCCGCGGAAGCATTTTTCATTCAGCAGTTTGCCTATGATAATACGCTGATAGAGGAAGATGTGGTTTCTCAGTTCAAATGGGAAATGTCTGTACTTTATCCTACGGTGAAAGTCGAGGACCTGATCTTTGAACATTTTTCGATTGAGAAAAATCTGTTACTGCCATACAATAATACATTGGTTGTAGCTTTCCCAAGGAAGTGTATGAACGTCGTGCACAATTTCTGTAAGAAGAATAACCTGTACCTCCGTTTTTCTGATTACAGCCATTTTGCCGCTGATAAAATACTGGAACTTAATTCAGAAGATTTTGCGAAGGGGTGGTACCTTAGTCTTTTTATATCTGATAAATGCCTCTCATTTGAAATTCTGCTCGAAGGCCGGCCGGTCTTTCTGAAACTATTTAAAGATATTGAAGCCGCAGAATATTTAAGGCAGATAAATATTATCCTGAACAAGTCCGGTCTGGAGATAAATAGAGACCTTATCAAAGGAGCCATTATCTGGGGTGAAGATTTCTCCCCACAGACACTAGCTACATTCGAAGAGCAGCTTCGGATGAAATGTATTCGGATTAATCCTTTTAGCGGAATTCACGGATCGAAGGCGCTTGCAACAAACAAATACCTTAAGGAAAGAAGTTTCAGTTTCGCCTCTTCCGCCGGGATAGCCTACCGTTTAATTTAACTTTCGGATTTTATAAAATGAAACTCAGGATCATCTCCGGCTCACTAAAGGGCCGGTATATCAATGTGCCTCAATTAAAAACCACTCGCCCTACTACCGACAGGGTTAAAGAAACAGTCTTCAATATATTATGGAACCATATTGATCTTGATGGGATAAACGTCCTTGACCTCTATTCCGGATCGGGTTCTTTAGGGTTTGAGGCAGCGTCCCGAGGAGCTTCAGGAGTTGATTTTGTTGAGGACAATTTCAATGCCGCAAAAGTGATCGAAGCGAACATTAAACAGCTGGAACTTGAAAATATTTGCGCAGTCTTTAAGAGGGCAGTCACGTCTTTTATAGCCATACCAGCTGTTAAACCTTACGATCTGATACTCGCGGATCCGCCGTTTTTCAAGGATGATATTTACGAAGCGGTAAATAATATTTTTACGAATAAATTGCTTTCCGATTCCGGCCTCCTTTTTATCGAACGTTCAGTTCAGACGCTAAGCAAGGACAAGGAAAACCTGGGAGTTGAACCTTATAAAAGGGCCGGGGATGCCTGCCTGTATTTTATCAGAGCTGACCGTTCCGGTTTATAATGTTTATTTTGCCTTGTTTTGAGTGTTTTGGGAGATTTTTCAGCCCTCGGAAGTGCGGATATGGGATGGCAATTTTGTACAAAATTGCTTATATTTTAGTATAATTATATTTACGAGAAGATGTTAAGAGAAGTTTTTAAGTCTAAGATACATAATGCCACAGTTACCGAAGCGGAGTTGTTCTACGAAGGCAGCATTACAGTAGATATGGATCTGCTGGAGGCCGCTGATATATTGCCGTTTGAGAAGGTGCAGGTAGTTAATTTTAACAACGGCGCTCGCCTGGAAACCTACGCGCTGGAAGGAGCAAGAGGAAGCGGAGTTATATGCCTTAACGGACCCGCGGCACGTCTGGGGTATCCGGGTGACAAGGTTGTTATAATAACTTACGCCACAATGAGCGATGAGGAAGCCAAAAAGCACACACCGCGCATCGCGTTTGTTGATGAAAAGAACCGTGTAACGAAAATTACTCCTTAGTACATTGATTTTTACTAAACAGATTTTTAATATGCCGGAAACGAATTAAGAGAATATGAAAAAGACAGCGATAATTTTAAGTTTGTTATTTTTTGTGAACGGCTACTCACAGCTGAAGGACCAGAAAATCCCGCAGCCGTCGATTGTTAACAGTATTGTTAACCAGTCCAACGGCTCCATCTTTAATATTTTCAGTCCGGAAAAGTTTAAGATGAACCACTCCTACAGTATGTCGTATTCATCTTTCGGAGGACACGGACTGGCGATGGGAGTATACACAAACAGTATGCTTTTCAAACTTGCGGAGAATATGAGTTTCCAGGTTGACGCGAGCCTTTACCATTCGCCTTACAACTCTTTCGGCAAGGATATGGCAAACCAGCTTTCAGGACTAGCGATCAGCAGCGCCAGGTTCGATTATAAACCGGCTGAAAATTTTCTGATCACACTCCAGTATCAGAACCTGCCGTATAATTATTATTCGCCGTTTGAAAGTTACGGACGCAGGTTCAGCCCATTTTATACACCCGCAAACGATATGTTCATAAAGTAGAGGGTGCCGGGTAGTTGCCTGAAGTAATCGAAGAAAAAAAATCTGAAATTAAGGAACCGGTTGGCGACGATTTTTCCAACCGGTTTTTTATTGTAAGCAACATCCTTCTCGCCGGCCTGGCTTTTTTTCTGATTTACAATATCTACGCGAAAACCGTTAATATCTTTTTCGCCAAAGAAAAACCTGCGGTAAGCTCTCTGAAAAACGAGGAAATAAAAGTTGAAATAATGAACGGATGCGGCGCAGACAGGATTACCGGGAGAACCAGGAATTACCTTATGGAGAATAAGATCGATGTGCTTCAGACGGGAAATATGCCTTCGCCTCATTACGATTTCACACTCGTTATCGACCGGACAGGTAATCCCGGGAAGAGCAAACGGGTTGCAGCACTATTAGGACTTGACGAAACGAGGATCATTTCTCAGTTAAACAGACAATACCTGCTTGATGTTTCTATAATACTCGGCAGAGATTTTAAAAAGACTAAACCATTTATGGAGAATATAAATTGACTTCAAAAAATCTGGTAAAAAAAATAACCGGACTCATTTTCGAAAAGAAGGGCTCCGATGTGAAGAGCATCGAGATCAAAAAAGTTTCAACGCTGACTGATTATTTCGTGGTCTGTTCTGCGGACTCCGATACTCAGGTAAAAGCGATATCGGATTACGTTGAAGACAAACTGAAGGAGGAGGGGATCCGTCTCTGGCATAAAGAAGGTTACAGGGGCCTTAACTGGGTGCTGCTGGATTATGTGGATGTTGTTGTTCACGTTTTCAAAAAAGAATCACGGATGTTCTATTCCCTCGAGAAGTTATGGGGAGACGCCCCCGTAGTAACGCACAGGGACCCGCTCGCAAAAGAAGCAGAGGCTGAGTAAATTGAAGATCTATCTTGCTAAAATATTTTCAGAAGCAGCTTCTAAATTAAATTTACCGGCAGATGCTCCGGTATTTTTTGACAAACCGAAATCCGAACAGCACGGCGACCTGGCCACGAACCTTCCATTAATGCTGACTAAAATACTGAAGAAGAACCCGATGGAGATCGGGGCGCAAATAGTCGAAAGTCTTGTCTATGATGCCTCGGTGATTGAGAAAGTTGAATTGGTGAGACCCGGTTTCATAAATATTTTCTTCAATCCTGTATATCTGACACAGATCATTAAAGAGATTCTTGAACAGAAAGAGAATTTTGGTAAATCAGATAAATACGCGGGCAAGACCGCGAATGTAGAATTCGTCAGCGCAAATCCTACCGGGCCGCTTACAGTAGGACACGGCAGGAATGCCGTATGCGGCGATACAATCGCGCATATGCTTGAATGGGTTGGTTACGATGTAACCCGTGAATACTATTTCAACAATGCCGGCAGACAGATGCGTGTGCTTGGCGATTCAGTCAGACTGCGTTATCTTGAACTTTGCGGACAGCAAAACGAATTTCCGGAAGATTACTATCAGGGGGAATATATCAGGGAGATCGCGGAGAGAGTTAAGGCAAAGCACGGCGATTCACTTCTGAATGAACCTGCGGAAGGAATATTCAAGGACGCTGCCGAATCAGAAATTTTTGAATTGATAAAGCAGTCACTTGAACGCCTGGGTATAAAGCACAAACTTTTCTATAACGAAAATACTTTATACACCGACGGAAGAATCGAAGGGCTGCTTGCCAAATTCAGGGAGATGGGAATCAGTTATGAAAAAGACGGCGCTACCTGGCTGAAACTCAGTGAGATGGGAAATGATCAGGATAAGGTGATCGTAAAAAATACGGGCGAACCGACATACCGCCTTCCTGATATCGCTTATCACATAACAAAGTACGAACGCGGTTATGATCTTATCGTGGACCTCTTCGGCTCTGACCACAATGCCACATATCCCGACGTGCTTGCGGCGCTGAAAGTACTCGGATACGACACTGATAAAGTAAAAGTTCTTATTCATCAGTTCGTGACGATTATGCAGGGTTCCGAGATCATTAAGATGTCTACAAGAAAAGCAAATTACATAACACTGGATGAACTAATCGATGAAGCCGGCAGCGATGTGGTCCGGTTTTTCTTCAATATGCTGAACCTTGGCACACATATGAATTTTGATCTTGAACTGGCAAAGAAGCATTCCGATGAGAACCCTGTTTTTTATCTGCAATATGCTCACGCGAGGATTTGTTCCATTATCAGAACAGCCGCGGAAACGGGGCTTAAAGGCAATGTTCAAAACATACATTTATTAACAGAGCCGGATGAACAGCGCCTTATTAAAATGCTTCACAGATTTGCAGAAGATTCTCTGACAGCCGCAGAAATGCTTGAGCCGGGAAGAATAGCCACCTATCTCAAGGAACTTGCTGCAACATTCCACAGATTTTATGTCTCAATAAGAATCATTGGCAGTGAACAGAAACTCGCCGAAGCGCGCCTTGCTATGGCGGAAGCAGTGAAAACAACTCTTGCAAACGGACTTGGGATATTAGGGGTTTCGGCTCCGGAGAGAATGTAACAGGACTATTAATTTATTAATGGTGCGCTATTGCAAAGGTGGCTGCAATAACACCGGCGGCGCCTGCTGCTTTCAATGCCTTAGCACACTCAATAAGAGTAGCGCCCGTAGTTTTTACATCATCGACCAGTAAAACCCTGGCCCCCTGTATTCTTCCGGTTCTGTGGTTCGTGAATGCATCTTTCATATTCAATACGCGTTCGTGCCGGTTAAGCATAGTCTGTGTTTTTGTATTTTTTATCCGCTTTATTCCGCTTATATCAACCGGCACATTTAAAATTTCCGACATACCTTTGCAAATATAATCCGACTGATTATAACCTCTTGAATATTTCTTTAACCTGTGTAGCGGAACAGGGGCAAGAATATCAAATGTTCCTGATAGACCGGCACCGATAATTTCCTCTGCCAATAATCTGCCGGCATACTTGGCATTCCCGTAAAGGCCCGAGTATTTAAAGCTATGTATCAAAGACTGAATTTCTGAGTCCTGCCGGAACAGAAACGGAGAATAAAATCCGTCGATTCCGCTGGCGGCAAAAGATGTAGTGAACTCAGTAAGGAGTGTCTGGTCTGTAGTATGATCGATTTTGTTTAAGCAGCTTCCGCATAAAACATTTTCATAAAGCGGTAAAATAGTTTTACAATGCACACAAGCGCGGGGAAGGATTGTATCGAGAAAAGAGCGGAATA
>CAIMOS010000207.1 GCA_903843135.1 uncultured Ignavibacteriales bacterium
AGACGTGTGCTCTTCCGATCTGGTACCGGAAACAATATAAAAAAATTCCCGGGAAACCGGATTTTGTGATCGTTAAAAGTAAAATAGCAATATTTTGCGATAGCAGTTTTTGGCACGGCTACAAAAACTTAAAAACTAAAAGACATAATTTTAAGTCGAATAAAGAATTTTGGATTGAGAAAATTATTAGAAATATTGAAAGAGACAAAGAAGTCAACAAACAATTGAAAAAATTACAATGGAAAATACTGCGCTTTTGGGATTTTCAGATAATTGAAAATTCGGAAAAGTGTGTTCAAACAATACTTAAAGAAATAAAATGAAAATAATAGGAATAGATTTTTTTTGTGGTTGTGGCGGAGTATCTTATGGCTTTAAGAGAGCCGGTATTAATATGTTGATGGGTATAGATAATGATTTATCAGTAAAAATACCTTATGAATTGAATAATACCCCTGCAAAATTTATTAATGCCGACATTCTTGATACGGATTATAACGCCAAAATTGTGAAAGAGGCCCTTAAAAGTGTTCATTACGACCATTCCATTTTTGCCGCTTGTGCCCCGTGTCAACCGTTTAGTTCACAAAACAAGAAATATTCTGAAGATGACAGAAAAAGCCTGTTGATGAATTTCTATGAGGTAATTGCGAGACTGGATAAAGCGTATTTGCCGACATTTATTTTCTTTGAAAATGTTGGTCCAATGAAATTAAGGGGTAAAAAAATACTCGAAAAAATACTAGACAAACTGAGCAACTTAAATTATTCATATTTATCACCTAAAGTTTTAAATGCTGCCGACTTTGGAGTTCCCCAAAGCCGGAAAAGATTGATAATACTAGCCGTTAATGATAAAAAGATTAAAATAAATTGGTTAAAATATTCTTGGGATTATTTTTATTCAAATTATAGCGAACGACACAAAACGGTAAAAGAGGCGATCGGACATCTCCCGCCGATAAAAGCCGGAACGACGCATATATCCGATTCTTTACATACTTCAAGAAAACTTAGTGATTTAAATTTGAAAAGACTGCGTCAGATTACACAACCAGGGGGTAGCCGGGATATGTGGAGAAGAGAAGACCGGTTAAAATGTCACGAAAACTATAAGGGTCATAAAGATGTTTATGGTAGAATGGCCTGGGATAAACCGGCTCCGACTTTAACTACAAAATGCCTTGGCATATCGAATGGTAGATTTGGGCATCCTGTTCAGGACAGAGCCATTAGTTTGCGTGAGGCAGCAATTCTACAAAGTATGGAAAAATTTAAATTCGGCAATAACCTCTCGAATGAAAAAATCGCAAGAATGATTGGAAATGCCGTTCCGCCATTATTAGCCAAAAAATTCGCTCAGTTTATAATTGAACTTTTAGAAGAATAAGAATTATTTATACTCTTCTTTTTATGCAAATCTATATCGAAATAAATAAAAATCTCTGTTTCATCAACAGTACCCAAAGATGGGTCTGTAATAAGGACAAGGAACTTGAGAGGGAGTTGAATGAACTTATTCCCAATCTAATCGTCTACAGTTATCTCCCGAAGCCGGAGTATCATATTGCGATGAAAACAGCGGAATTATATGGCGCGGAAGTTGTCAGTGTGCTGCCGGAGAAGGGGGATGACGATACAAATAAGGAGAGTGAAGAAGGATTGGTCTATTAGAGGTATCAGCAGGTAATATCAGTTGAAATTGTATATTGTGTTGATACCCAAACATTCAATAAGATAGCCGCAAAGTAAAAGATTATCGGGGAGATTATTCCGCGTTACCGGCAGGAACAAATATAAAATTTCCTTAAATTTAACAAATGAAATTATAGGCTTATGCTTACACGAGACGACATACTGGAAATACTTAAGAACGAAAAACCGCGTTTATCCGAAGAATTCGGAGTGGAAAAAATCGGTTTATTCGGCTCGTACTCAAGGCGCGAAGAAGGCCCTGAAAGCGACATAGATATTTTTGTCGAGCTCCCCTATGTCTCTTTCAGTAAACTCGCGGGTATTCTTATATTTTTAGAAAACCGGTTTCACCATAAAGTTGATCTTGTCAGAAAACATAAATTTATGAAGAAGTCTTTCCTTGAGCGGATAGAAAGAGAAAGCATAGTTGTCTGAAATAGTTATTGAAAAACTTTATAATATTCTTGATTCGATCAACAGAATTAAGGAAAGATTACCCCAAATACAAAGTGTGAATTATTTTGTAAGTTCACCCCTGGGGATAACACTTCTGATTCAATAACGATTCGTCTGCAGGTGATAGGGGAGCAAGCCAAGGCAATAGGTAAGATAAACCCCCAATTGTATAAAGATTATCCGGGCACAGAATGGCATAAAATCATCAGGCTTCGTGATCTGATTTCGCATCACTACGATGATATTGATCACGAAATTGTATATCAGATAGTTATAGAAGAAATCCCAAATCTCGAAGTAGCAGTTAAAACGATAATATCGGATTTAACATCTAAATAAATTCTTCGCTTATTCCTGCGTTGGAATTTTGTTTTTCACATCTCCCCGGTGTGTAATATGCTTTGTGCAGTTTGATATGTTCTGATGCCGGACTAATTTTCAGGCGCGTAGAAATAATAAGGAAATCAGGAAAACATCTTAAGAACAGGTTTTTATGGAGTTAATAACCAAAAAAGAATATACAACCCTTGTTGACCAAATCAGTGACACATACCAACAGGGCCGGCACAGCGCTTCGGTTGCCGTTAATACCCTTTTAGTGGAAACCTATTGGAAGATAGGGCGGCATATTGTGGAGTTTGAGCAGGGTGGTAAAAACAAGGCAGAATATGGTAAAGCCCTTATAGCTAATTTAGCCAGGGACTTATCCGTTAAATTTGGCAAAGGATTTAGCCGGAGTAACCTGATCTATATGCGGCTTTTTTATCTTGAATTCCCAATAAGTGAGAAGCCTTCTCACCAATTGAGTTGGTCCCATTATGTGGAATTACTCAAAATAACCGACAAACTTGAAAGAAGTTTTTATTTACAGCAAACCCTTCTGGAAAAATGGTCGATACCGGAGCTAAAACGACAAAAAAATCCTCACTTTTCCTGCGGTTGGCGGCCTCCAGAGATAAGGAGGGAATCTTAAAGCTGGCAAAAGTGGGGCAAATTGTGGCGCAGGCCGCAGACTTGATGCGTGAACCGTATGTACTGGATTTTCTCAAAATACCTGAACCTTATCATCTAAGCGAAACAGAGCTTGAAAAACGCCTGATTGACAATTTGCAAAACTTTTTAATGGAACTTGGAAAGGGTTTCGCGTTTGTGGGGCGGCAGTACCGCGTTACGCTCGGCAACCGGCATCACTATGTTGATCTGGTCTTTTATCACCGGATCCTCAAATGTTTTGTGCTTATTGATCTGAAAAAAGAAGAGGCCGGCTACGAAGACGTCGGGCAGATGAATATGTACCTGGGCTATTTTGAAAATGAAGAAAACTCTGAAGGCGACAATCCGCCGGTCGGCATTGTGCTGGCAAAAGAAAAAGACGAACTGCTGGTTAAATACGCAATGCACAATGTCTCGTCTCAGCTTTTTGTCAGTAAATACCAACTCTATCTCCCCGACCGGGAAGAGCTAAAAGCTTTGATTATGAATCAACTCAGCCGGGAAGAAGAATGAGAGATGTTGTTAATAATATCGATGCCGGTCCGGGCGCGGCAGAATTTATATGCAATTACCTTGCCGGAAATGCAGCAATAGCTTTTGGTTACACTTTGATAACCGATGATATAATGCGGTGGGCGCCTTTTGGTTAAATTATTTATGCCGCGTACAGGCTGACAGGTATAAAACTGTAACATCCCGGGAGAAATATAAATTTTTCTCCCAATTGGTAACCCGGGATCTCAATCTAAATTCTAAAGAATATAGTTATATTTAGATATATCATTTATTGACGAGAGTATGGAGAAAACCGCCAAGATAGTATCGCACTCAACTGCCGAGCAGGAAGAAATCAACTACTGGAAACAAATTCCGGCAGAAGAAAAATTATCTGTGATCCAGGATTTACGCGAACAATATATTAATCTCTTTAATAAGCAGAAAGAATATGCCGAGAGCCGAGAAAGACTACGTAGATTTTATCGGGTTATTAAACAAACACAAAGTTGAATATTTAATTGTCGGAGCTTTTGCCCTGGCGGTGTACTCAAGACCCAGAAATACCGGCGACATAGACATTTTTATTAACCCTGCCCCGGAAAATGCCTCTTCAATTTTTAATGCAATTGAGGAGTTTGGCTTCAGTGATATTGGTATTACTGTTCAGGATTTCCTTACCGAGGGAAGTATAATCCAGTTGGGGATTAGTCCTGTAAGAATTGATATTTTGACATCTATCGATGGTGTAACTTTTGGGGAGTGTTATGAAAGAAAAGAGCGGCTTAGGTTTGGCCAAACTTCTGCTGATTTCATTTCCAGGATTGATTTGATCAAAAATAAAATGAGCTCCAACCGGGCTAAGGATAAAGCCGATCTTGATGAGTTGAGTAAATTTGAATGATCAGGTCTTATTAAGAAGATTCTATTCTAAAAAGCTCTCCGGAAATGCAGCCATCGCTTTTGGTTACACTCTGATAACTAATGATATAATGCGGTGGGCGCCTTTTGGTTTTATTATTTATATGGCGTACAGGCAGACAGGTTTGAAACTGTAAGAATTTAAGATTTGGTGATGTGTTTTTAATTCAACCGGTCCAATTTCGGTTACATTTATTTTGATTCAACGACCACCTCGATAATTCCAATCCGATTGCCTTGTTTTTGCTACTCTGCGGACAGATAAGTCCGAAGGGAATTACTTGTTGCCTTGTAAACTAATTCCGTTTTTCAGTATCTCCGAAACTACCGGATTAGAATTGTTAAAGTCTTCCTCAAGAAAAGGATGCGGCTCGATCCTCAGATCAATTGATCTCCGCAGTTTCATCATTTCTATCTGTGTGTCTATAATGTCGTTGGAATCATCAATTACCACGGCTACATCAATATCGCTGTCGGAATTTTGATTTCCGCGCGCGAAAGAACCAAAAAGCATAGCGTTCTTGATGTGGTACCGGGAACTTATAAAATCAATATATTTTTGTGCTAATAATAAAGCTTCGTTTTTATCCATACCTGAAGTTGTTTTATTTTGTTAAACCACTCTTCCGAGTATTCTCTGGTACATTTATTATAGAATGTTCTCTTATGGCTCTCATACCCGGCGCTAATATTAAAAGTAGTTATGGTGTCGAGCCAATCTAATTGTTCATCGCTAAAATTTATACCGCTTAGCTCGGCTAACCTGGTCAAATCGTGTGTAAAAGGCGGATGCGATTTTGTAATTTTTGTGATCCGGGCTTTAAGCAGCTTTTCAAGCACAAGATGTCCAAGAAACAGACTCCAGCTAAAATCACCGGAATGGTACAGGTTTTCCATAGCGGTCGAATCGGTTTGAGATGATTCTAACCAGAAATCAATATATTTTTAATAATCGAATTCTTCCATTTCGGCAGAACAACAATATTATTACTTGCTATTATTCTAATCACTAAACATAAAGATAATTGACAAATATTCATAGTAACAAAGGAAAGCTGAACATATTTAGTTAAAATATCGTATTGAATAAAAAATCACTTGTATCTTTTCCTGCCCCGCCTTACATTTCGTTAATCAACGAAATGATTTTATGACCGACAAGACACAGATATTCAAGGCCCTTTCCGACAAGAACCGCTTAAGGATACTGAAAGCCCTTCAGACGCGGCACCTCTGCGTATGCGAAATACGCGAACTTCTTGATCTCGCTAACTCCACAGTTTCCCAACACCTGAAAATACTTAAAGATTCCGGGTTTATTTTGGAAGAAAAAGACGGAAAATGGGTCAATTATATGATAAACCCAAATGCGTCCGACAGAAGGATCAGCGCGGTGCTTTCTTCGCTCGATTTCTGGATAGACGACGAAGAGCTGATTATCAGTGACAAGAATAAAGTCAGAAAGCTTAACAGAAACACAATCTGCTGTGCCTGATATAAGTGTAACATTTCGGTTACAGACGAATTATCAAATAGTTAAAAGGTATTAAAGATGCTTGATATAAAAGTTCTCGGCCCCGGCTGCGCGAACTGCAGCAATCTCGAAAAACTCTGCAAAGAAGTAATAAGTGAAAACGGCATTGAAGCAACGGTAGAAAAAGTTACGGACTATCATAAAATTATGAGTTACGGAATAATGAGCACGCCCGGGCTGGTGGTAAACGGTAAAGTCGTGCACACAGGCAAACTTCCGACGAAATCAACTTTAACGCACTGGCTGATTAACGCTCTGGCACAGGCAGAAACAAATTAATTGAGATGAATATGTCAACAGTATCTAAAAAACTTTCGTTCTTCGACAGGTACCTTACTCTGTGGATTTTCACAACTATGATTGCCGGAGTTGCTGCCGGATATCTTTTTCCGGGAATTGCAGGATATTGGGATTCTTTAAGTTCCGGCACAACGAATATCCCGATTGCTGTCGGGCTTATATTAATGATGTATCCGCCTCTGGCTAAAGTAAAATTCGAAGAACTGCCGGTTGTGTTCAGGAATGTAAAATTGCTGACCATCTCCCTGGTACAGAACTGGATAATCGGTCCAGCGTTGATGTTTTTACTTGCAATAATTATGCTGCCGGATAAACCGGAGATGGCGATCGGCGTTATTCTTGTCGGCCTTGCACGCTGCATTGCTATGGTGCTTGTATGGAACGACCTTGCGGACGGTGACACAGAACTTGCCGCGGGCCTCGTAGCATTTAACGCGATATTCCAGGTGCTTTTGTACTCGGTGTACGCGTATATTTTTATTACTGTGCTTCCGCCTCTGTTTGGAATGCAGGGCGCTCTTGTTGATGTGTCAATTGCGGAAATTGCAGTTACCGTTCTGATTTATCTTGGGATCCCCTTTGCCGCGGGAGTTATAACCCGTGTTGTGCTGATCAATATTAAAGATAAAAACTGGTACCACAATAAGTTCATACCAAAGATTTCCGTTCTGACTCCGGTCGCGCTTTTGTTTACGATTTTCGTAATGTTTTCGCTTAAAGGTGAAAAAATTATCGAACTCCCGCTTGATGTGGTGCGGATAGCTGTTCCGTATATTTTCTATTTCACCATAATGTTCTTTGCTACCTTTTACTTTGTGAAAAGACAGGGGGTCTCTTACGAAAAAACAACGACAGTATCACTTACGGCAGGCAGTAATGATTTTGAACTGGCTATTGCAGTTGCGGTGGCGGTATTCGGCATTAACTCGCCGGCGGCGTTCGCTACGGTTATCGGCCCGCTGGTTGAGGTACCCGTACTGATCGGACTGGTTAATGTATCGCTCTGGTTTAAGAAAAAATATTTTAATAATTGATTGGATTTAATGTGATGGATAAAACGATTAAAGAAACAGTTAAAGAGAAATATGCGGAAATAGCCACGCAGCAAAGCAGTTCCTGCTGCGGCAGCAGCGGTTGCTGCGGACAGCAGGCCATCGAGATAACGATGATAGGCGACGAATATAATTCAATAAGCGGCCATATTGCGGAAGCAGACCTTGGACTTGGCTGCGGCGTTCCTACAGAATTCGCGAAGATGAAAACCGGTGATACGGTACTCGATCTTGGCAGCGGCGCTGGCAACGATGTATTTATCGCGGCTGCGATAGTCGGTGATACCGGCAGGGTAATCGGCGTTGATATGACACCCGAAATGATTGAAAAAGCAGAAAAGAATAAAACAAAGTTCGGTTTTACAAACACAGAATTCCGGCTCGGCGAAATCGAAGCTCTTCCCGTCAAAGATAATTCCATCGATGTTGTGATAAGCAACTGCGTGCTTAACCTTGTTCCGGATAAACAAAAGGCCTTCGCCGAAATTTACAGAACACTAAAACCCGGCGGGCACTTCTGCATTTCCGATGTTGTGCTTGAAGGCGATATTCCGGACGGTTTTAAGAAGTCCGCCGAAATGTATGCCGGCTGTGTTGCCGGCGCTGTTAAAAAAGAGGAATATCTTTCAATAATTGCAGATGCAAAATTTAAAGATATTGATGTTGTTAAAACAAACAAATACGAAGTACCCGATGAGCTGTATCAGAAATATTTAACACCGGAAGAAATTGAAGTAATCAGGAAAAATAATTTCGGAATATTCAGCGTTACTGTCGTTGCGAATAAATAGTTAATATCAGATAACAGTTAATGGACCGAAAAATCAAATTATATCTTCCGCTCATTTTGCTCCCCGTATGGACGGTGTTGTATACGGGGCTTGCTTCAATCGCGAATGCGCTGATATATACTTTAGCGGGACTGACAAGGGGGACACACTTTACGGAATCAGCGTGGTTCTTTGTTTATGAAGTTCCGAAAGTCCTTTTGTTGCTTGTGCTGATCGTATTTATAGTCGGGATAGTAAGAAGTTACTTTTCCCCTGAGCGGGCGAGAGAAATACTGGGCGGGAAAAAACTTTTTACGGGCAACATCCTTGCAAGCCTGCTCGGCGTCGTAACGCCGTTCTGCTCCTGTTCGGCGATCCCTTTGTTCCTTGGCTTTGTTGAATCCGGCATTCCTCTCGGAGTAACATTTTCGTTTCTCATCGCGGCCCCTATGATCAATGAGGTTGCGCTTGTCCTTCTGTTTGGATTATTCGGCTGGAAAACCGCGCTGCTCTATATGTCTACCGGGCTTATTATAGCAATGTTTTCGGGTTATGTGATAGGCAGGCTTAAACTCGAGCGTTACGTTGAAAGCTGGGTGTATGAGATTAAGGCGGGCCGTTTACAACCGAACGGAGAAAAAACTCCATTTGAAGACCGTATCTCCGCGGGAATTGACGCAGTGAAAGAAATTGTCGGCAAAGTTTGGATTTACATTGTCCTCGGAATAGCAGTCGGCGCGGGAATACACGGATATGTGCCGGAAAACTTTTTAGCGGGGCTGATGGGTAAAAGCGCGTGGTGGTCAGTGCCGGTGGCGGTAATTCTAGGCATACCGATGTACTCCAACGCGGCCGGGATCATTCCCGTAATTCAGGCGCTGCTCGAGAAAGGCGCTTCTCTGGGGACCGCGCTTGCATTTATGATGAGTGTAATCGGGCTGTCGCTTCCGGAGGTTATCATTCTGAAAAAAGTCCTTAAAGTACAATTGATAGCTGTGTTCATCGGGGTTGTCGGTACGGGAATAATTATAGTAGGCTATTTGTTTAATCTGATTTATTAATTCGATGAACACCGTTAAAGTTGAAATTCAGTTCTTTGAAGATTGCCCGAATTACAAGGTAATGAGGGAAAATCTAAAAACAGCATTGTCGGGTATTGAAGATAAAACCGAACTGATCTCCACTGAAGTAACGGAAACAGACACTGCTCAAAGAATTAAATTCCGCGGTTCGCCGACATTACTGATAAACGGAAAAGACATCGAAAACTTTCCCGCGCCGGATAACGCTTCTCTCTCCTGCAGATATTATCCCAAAGGCGTGCCGGATGCGGAAAAAATCAGAAATACTATTTTGAAATATTTATCAGTGAAAGAATAACTATGATCTCGGTAAAAATTCTGGGTACCGGCTGTAAAAGGTGCAATAACCTCGAAACACAGGTGAGGGAATTGGTAAAAAGAAATGCAATTGAGGCGGAGGTTGAAAAGGTTTCAGATATCCGGCAAATGATAGGATACGGAATAATTGCAACACCGGGGCTTGTGATAAACGAAAAAGTGAAAAGCACGGGGATTATACCCAAAGACGATGTGATTTTGCAATGGCTAAAGGAATCTAAAAATGAATAAGAACTATTTTATAACTGTTTTTTTATTTCTCCTTCTCGCTTCTGTCCCGGTGCAGGCACAGACAAAACCAAAAGTAACATTTGTGGAGCTTGGCTCGGTTAAATGCATTCCCTGCAGGCAGATGCAGCCGGTTATGAAAGCCATAGAAGAGAATTACGGAGAACAGGTAAAAGTTGTTTTTTATGATGTGTGGAAATCCGATCAGAAAAAATATGCCGGGCAATACGGAATAAAACTTATCCCGACGCAGGTTTTCCTCGATGAAAAAGGGAAAGAATTTCACCGTCACGAAGGGTTTTATCCGGAAGAAGAGATAGATAAAATTTTGAAATCAAAAGGCCTGAAAAAGCTTGCCGGGTAAAGCGCCTATATGATTGATTCCCTGTTCAACTTTCTTTACGACGCGCTTTCCGGAAACGGGCTGCTCGCGGTGACCGCGTCATTCGGCTGGGGAGTGTTGTCGGTGCTCTTATCCCCGTGTCATTTGTCGAGCATTCCGCTTGTTGTGGGATTTATCAGCACGCAGGGGAAGATATCCGCTTTAAGGACGTTTAACATTTCACTGGTTTTTTCCGCCGGAATCCTGATAACAATCGCTCTTATAGGGCTGATCACAGCGGCGCTCGGAAGGCTGATGGGAGATGTTGGGGTGTATGGTAATTACTTTGTGGCATTAATATTTTTCGGAGTCGGTTTATATCTTCTTGATATAATAAAACCGGACTGGAATACCGCCGCGCTCAGGAAAACAAATGCCCGCGGCCTTGCGGCGGCGCTGGTTCTGGGGCTGTTGTTCGGCATTGCGCTTGGCCCGTGCACTTTTGCTTATATGGCGCCTGTTCTCGGAATCGTTTTCCAAACAGCGCAAACCAATTACCCGATGGCGGTTGTGTTTCTTCTCTCTTTCGGTCTCGGGCATTGCGCCGTTATTGTGGCGGCAGGTACATTAACGGGAAAGATACAGCGGTATCTTGACTGGAGCGAAGAATCGAAAGCTGTTCTCCGGATTAAAAAAATATGCGGCGCGCTGGTGATTGCCGGCGGAATTTATCTTGTTTATACAACCTTTTAAATAATTATCTATTATGACTATGCTTAAAAATATTGAAACCCATATTCAGCATCTGTCCGCACAGTTTGATCACATCTCGCCGGAAAGAAAAGTGCTCCTGACAGAGCTGGCAGGCTATATATGCGGAAAGATAAAGAAAGAAGAATCCGTTAAACTAAACTTTATTTGCACACACAATTCCCGCCGCAGTCAAATGGCCCAGATATGGGCACAGACGGCCGCTGAGTATTATTCAATCAAAAATATTGAATGCTATTCCGGCGGGACAGAGGCGACAGAGTTTAACCCCCGTGCAGTTACTGCCGTAAAGCAATACGGGTTTGAAGTAATCAATAACAGTGAAGGCCCTAATCCGGTGTACCAGGTTAAATTCTCGGAAGACACACAGCCGGTTATGTGCTTTTCAAAAATTTACAGCGATCCTTCTAATCCGCAGAAAAGTTTTGCCGCCATAATGACCTGCTCTGATGCGGACGACAATTGCCCCGTAGTAATAGGAGCAGAAAGGCGTTTCCCGGTCCGTTTTGAAGATCCGAAAAAATACGACGGTTCGGAGAAGGAACCGGAAAAGTATATGGAGAGATTTGAACAGATCGGCAGGGAGATGCTGTTTGTTATGTCCACCGCAAAGAAACTAATCTGACAGACAAGAGACAGGCAAAGGAACGGGTGTGTCCTTGACAATAAAGATTGATTAAATAAGTATATTGTCTCCTGTTTTTTAATCATTATTGGAACTTGATTGTTATACTTAGGCGAGATAGCCGCATTAATCACCGCATTTCTCTGGTCATTCACATCTGTTTTCTTTTCTGAAGCAGCAAAAAGGACCGGGTCCGTTCAGTTAAATATGAACAGGCTCATCATCGCTTCAGCGCTGCTTTTATCGGTAATAATAATCGGCGGATTAGATTATCATTTACAGAACCAACAGTTCATTTATCTTATAATAAGCGGCGCAATAGGGCTGGTTCTTGGCGATGCGTTCCTGTTTAAGTCGTATATGCTTATCGGGCCGCGCTATGCAATGCTTATGATGGCGCTTTCTCCGGGGCTTGCAGCGCTTCTAAGTTACTTCGTTCTCGGCGAGAGGCTGACGCCGACAATAATCACCGGAATAATTATAACAGTAGCCGGCATAACAATAGCGGGAACAGAAAATAAATCCGCATCATCTTCTAAGTACTCATTGTCGTTTTACGGAATCATTTTGGGGATATTAAGCGCGCTCGGACAGGCGGGCGGACTGATATTCGCGAAGCAGGCTTTTAATATCGGCCCGATTAACGGATTCGTTGCGACATTTATTCGCGTTGCTTCATCCGCGGTTATTTTGTTTCCGGTTTTAGTGCTGGCAAGAAAATACAAAAACCCCGTCAAACTGTATTCTGAAAACAAAAAAGCCCTGCTCTTTACCGGCGCGGGAAGTATAACCGGGCCTTTTCTGGGAATCACTTTCAGTTTAATAGCTGTTTCAAATACAAAGGTCGGTATTGCGTCAACATTAATGTCTACGATGCCTGTGCTTATGATACCGCTGATGAGAATTATTTATAAAGAGAAACCGACACTTCAGGGGTTGATAGGAACGGTGGTCGCGATAACCGGAATCGCATTATTGTTTATTCAATAAATGCTTCGCCCTCAGGGGGGTGCGGGTGTTATCAGGGGCCGGTATAAATTCCGACCTGCAAACTTATTTATTTGTTCTCCAAGACCTCATCAAGCAAATCAAGCAATTGTGACGAGTTAAACGGCTTTGCAAGATAATGCGAGCATCCGCTTTTCAGGAAAGTTTCCTTTTCTCCGGCCATAGTATAAGCTGTAATAGCGATGATCGGGGTTGTTTTGTACGATTCGAAATTTCTGATTTCTGCCGCGATACTTGCGCCGTTTTTGCTTTCTCCCAGATTTATATCCATAAGTATCGCGTCATAAGGCCTTTCCATAACAGCGTCAAGCGCATCTTTTCCGCTAATAGCCATATACACGGAATATTTATCTTTAAGCATAAGTTGTATTACCGACCTGTTAACTACATCATCTTCCACAAGCAGTATTTCCCTGAGAGTGTTGCTTTCCCGCGCCGCGGTTCTGTCCCGTTTTATAATAACAGTTTCCTCCACTCCCGTGGCGGTAACCGCCTGTTCAATTCCGCAGGGGAGTTTTATGACGAATTCGGTCCCCTCATTGGTTTTGCTGGTAAATGAAATGCTGCCGCCCATTTGTCTGACATTTCTATCTGCAATTGTCAGGCCCAAACCAACGCCCTGGTATACCCTGGAGGTTCCTTCACTGACCTGTCTGAACGGATCGAAAATGTGCTTCGCCTTTTCGGCCGGTATACCGATACCCGTATCGGATATCTTTATTAATATGCAATCATCGGCTTTATCAAAAGAAACTTTTATTTGTCCGTGGACGGTGAATTTAATTGCGTTTTCCAGAATATTAAACAGTATCTGCCTGAGTAAGGCTTCGTCAGTATAAACAAAAACATTTCCGTCTTTATAATCTCTGATTATCTCCAGGCCCTTACTGCCTGCAGAGTCTTTAAAAAGGGCGATCTTTCCATCGATCAGTCTGCCAAGATGAATCCAGGTTAAGGTTAATGAGTTGTTAAAGTTATCGTAATTTGAAAAGTCGATCAGTTTAGAAAGAGTGACGAGCAGCCTGCTGCCGCTTTCGTGAATCAGCCGGGCAAACTCTCTGTCTTCGCCTTCCAGATGCCCTGAGAGATACTCTGAAAATCCAAGCAAGCCCATCAGCGGTGTGCGCAGTTCGTGGCTCATATTCGACATAAAAGCCGATTTAAGATGTTTGGTTTCTTCAGAAATGGTTTTTGCTTTTATAATCTCTTCCAGGCAATTCTTTTTTTCGGTGACGTCAATAATCACACCCTCAATACCCGGAGAATTTCCTGAATCATCCGGAAAGCCGCTTCCTAATTCCTCTACCCATCGCAGAATGTTTTCGCGGGTGAGTATTCTGTATTCCAATCTGTATGGTGTTCTGTTATTAAGGGCGCGCTCTTTTTCCGCTGAAACATAAGGAGAGTCTTCCGGCAAAATAATATCCTGAAATGAAACAGAGTTGTTTTCAAACTCCTCTCTCTTATATCCCGTAAGAGTGTAACAGTCATCGCTGAGATATTCATAGGCCCATTTGCCGTTCCAGCGGCATTTATAAGCGGTTAAAGGCAATCTCGAAATAAGCGAAGTAAAATTGCCGCGCATTGTCTTTTCCGCGTCGAACCGGGTTTTTTCAAAATATTTTTTTTGGTTCTTTTTTTCCCGGTTAATTATATGCGGCAGTCTTGCAAGGTTGTCCTTAAACAAATAATCACACGCACCCATTTCCATCATTTTCCCGGCGGTTTCTTCGCTTACCTTTCCGCAAACAACGACAAACGGAACATCAGGATACAAATCTTTAACTTTTATCAGGCATTCTTCGGGGCTGAAATTCGGGATAAAATAATCGCAGAGTACAATATCCCACTGTTCTTTAAGGGTGCGGTTAAGTTCATCTTCGGTCTGAACAGGTTTCCACGTTACATCGAATCCCGCGTTCTTTATCTGCCCGATAATTATCAGGGCATCGTCGTGGTTATCTTCAATGAGTATAGCGTTCAGCTTTTTTTCCACTTAATTTCCGTTATCAAATATTTCTGGTTACTGAAAAGCGGAATTTTCCCCGGGCGAGAACATTGGCGGAGAACTGCGGGTGTTCGGACAACATAATGTAGTACATATTTAGTAGTGTCGCGTTTGATTAACAAAAAATCAGCAATACGACCTTTATATAATGATGCGGAGGAAAAGATCTGACAGAGAAATTTTGATTGATTTCTTTAAAACGGAAAAGGTAAAATCAATGCCCTAATTTAATGGATAAATCTTTACAATACAATAATAATTTTCAGCAATGATTTACGGAGTCAAATAAAATTTCGAATAAAAAACGACACATTAACTGAAGTGCAGAAAACCTTACATCGGTTTGCATTTGTGTTTTCCCAATGCTTCAGAAGCGGCAGACAGGAAAATAATATCTAAATATTATTTAGTTTCAGCGGAGCGAAATATAAACGCTAAAATTCAAGCAGATATTTCTGCCAATATTTCAGCAGAACCATTAACTATGAACGTATTATTCTGCTGCAAATTAAGCGCCGGCCGGTAAAGTGAAAGTGAACGAGGACCCTTTCCCAGGAGCGCTTTCAACCTTAATGATCCCGCCGTTTTTCACAACCATATCGCGGCACATAACTAATCCAAGTCCGGTTCCGTCTTCGCCGGCAGTGCCTTTTGTGCTGAAGTTAACGTCGATCCGGAATAATTTTTCCAGGTTTTCTTTCTGGATTCCAATCCCTGTATCAGCGACGGTAACGCTTACATAATCATCCTCGCGGCCCGACGAGATCGTGACCTTCCCCCCCTTTTCAGTATACTTTATAGCGTTCGTCAGCAGGTTTCTCACAACGGTCTGAAGCATATTCTTATCGGCTTTTACAGCAATCGGGGCGGTTATTAAATCTTCAACAACAATATTTTTATTCAGTGCGATCTGTTTTTGTAATTCGATAGTTGCTTTTAATTCCCGGTCAAGGCTAAGAGGTTCGGGATTAAAAGACATTTTTCCGGATTCCAGCCTCGCCCAGTCGAGAAGATTGTCCAGCAGTTTATATGTACTGCCGGTAAGCTGCTCGATTGTCCTGATATAAAACTTCCTGTCGACTTCCGAAATTCTGTCATAATCTTCAGCCAGGGCCTGTGAAAATCCGAGGAGCCCGTGAAAAGGGCTTCGTAAATCGTGTGATATGATGGAGAAAAATTTATCTTTTTCGGCATTTGATCTTTGAAGTTCGGCAGCCTGCTCAGAGATTTTCCTGGTTCTTTCGTTAATAATTGCTTCAAGCCTCTGGTTCTTATTTTCAAGATAGCGCCAGCGAATTTTGTCCAAAGTGATAAAGAAAAACGCAATCAGTCCGGCGTAAATAATGTACATATACCAGGCCATATACCACGGCGTAGCGATGGAGAAGGTGAAAGTTGATGCTCTGCCGGTATAGTTGTTTATGTTCTTTGCCCGTACCCTGAACACGTAGTCGCCCGGAGGAAGGTTTGTGTAGTCTTTTCTTGTGTCCGCAGTCCAGCCGGACCAATCATCCTCATAACCGTCCAGTTTATGCTGGTAGAGACTCAGTCCGTTATCAAAGTTCATCGAACTGTATTTAAACCTGATGGAATTGTTCCGGTACGGAAACCCGCCAAATAATTTGGAATCGACATTATACTTAGTTCTTAACAGATCATCGCCCGCATAAAGCAGCGAGTCGCCGCCGACAACCACGCGCCTTATCATACAATTGTTAATGTTCTCCCGGCCGGGAGCAGAATCCAGGGATGCGAGGTCAAGGCTGACAATATTGTCGGCGCCGACAAACCAAAGCGTGCCGCGTTTTGTATCCTCTGCGATATTGATCATCGAGTTGGGATTTGTGAGGTCTATAACAGTCTTTAGATTAGTGACATTGCCGGTAATATAACCGTTCTGTTCCTTCCGGGCGCAGAAAATATCCCCGCCGTCGTCACTTAGGGCAGAAAACCAGAAATTGCCGCGTGAGTCCATAATAAACGCGTGCGGGTCCTTCCCGGCCATTATCCGGGTCATTTCTCCGCAGATCCCGCTGTTAACTACTTTTAAGTTTTTATCTACAAATATATTCTGTCCGGGAGCCCTGAAGAAGAGGTGTTCTCCCGCGTCCCTGACCAACGCGGGGGTGTTCCCGTTACCGGGCAGGGGGGCGCGGACAGCCTGCGCGGATTTAACAGAACCATTGTTCAGCCCCGTTACTTTGAGCAGGCCCTGCAGCACAGTGCCCGCTAAAAGGTTTCCGGACGCGTCTTCGGCAAGATGGCGGACGGGAGTATTGATGGCGCTGATTATCCCCAAGTCGGTAAATTTTCCTCCGGACTCTTCCAGAACCGCCACTCCATTGTCGAGCGCGACATATATCCTTCCGGGAAAAAACTTCGACGGCAGAATATAATATGCTGCATCCCAGGAAGCAGGGATCCTGCGCGGTTCGGGTCCGTCCAACCGGAAAACGCCGTTGCTTCCCGCGGCCAGAGCTATGTTTTTATAAACTTCGAGGTCCCATACTTCACTGAAAACAGGCGCCAGTTCCTTAAAGCGGGGGGGAGAGAGTTGATTTAACGAAGAAGCAACGCTGACACCTCTTCCGGTGGCCGCATAGTATTTGTCACCGTGTATCAAAAAATCACTGATCGATCCGAAAAGACCGCTCTCCTGGTTGAATACTGAAAACGGGGAGCCGATATCGATTGCAGAGATCCCGTTCTGCGTGGCGGCCCACATCTTTCCTTTGCTGTAATACAACCCGAGTATGTTATCGTCAATCAGACCGTTTTCCCTGTTGTACCTTCCCGTTACGTTACCGTTTCTGTCCATTACTATGATGCCGGAAGAGAAAGTGCTGATCGCGAATTTACCGCCGGGAACCGGAAGCGCGGAACGGCTGATATTCGCGCCGGGAACAAGCTTTTTAATTTGTGTCGGGAAAGGCGTAAAGCGGGAGCCGTCATACAAAAAATACTCAGAGCTCCTAAGGCCCACTAAAAGCGAACCTTTTACATCGTAGGGAAGAATCTGTAATACGGTTTCTTTATTGAACATCTGACTGCCTGGAACAGTGCTCAGTTTCCCGTTTTCATATTTAAGAATACCCGCTCCCTTGTCCTGCACATAAAGTGCGTTGCCGATAACGCTGCCGAGGACAAACTGTCCTTTTGGCCTGTAAATCTCGGTTTTTATATTCTCCCGTTTTCCGGCGCCTGAAATAACAACAAGATATTTAGTTGAGATAAATACAGCTTTATTGCCAAGCGCTTTAACCGTCCAGACTTGTCCTATCGGTTCTTTTATTCCCGTTGCTGCCAGAAGAGATTTATATTTAGGGGTTCCGTTTCCCGATTTATCAATAAAGCCAATATCATCCACAGAGCCGGCATAAACGACTCCGCCGCTGTCAGAGTCCAGGGCGAAAACAACTTCGTGATCAACTTCAATTTTATTCCATATGTATCCGTCATATTCCAGAAGGCCGGCGGAGTTGCCGACATACAAAACACCGCGGTTATCCCGGACCGCAGCCCAGCACTGGTTGTGTGATCTATATTCTTTCGGATGGAAATTATTTATAAAGGGGCGGCCGGGGGTATAAAATGATTTTTGCTGCGGATAAACGGCAAGTGAGAATATAATTATGCTGATGACGGAAAGATAATTTCCGGTAAATTTCATTAAATAATACATTTTGTTCCAGGTGATAAACTATTAACAGAAGACGCTCCCTGGCCCATTGACGATTCCTGACGAACAGCTATAAGATTAAATTTCCAACATAATTATTAACTGTGGATTTAAGTTAACAAAATGAACGGTTAGAACAAAAATATATAAATGTTCGAGGTTTGGCCGGCATCAGTGACAGTGACAGTGTCAGTATCAGTATCAGTGTCAGTTTCAGTATCTGTTCAGGAGGGGTTGGGGAAGGCGGGGCGGGATTTATGTGCGGTTTTTAGCGGGAATCGCTATGCATAAAAATGGCATCAATCCGTGAAGGAATTTTGTACTTCCTATCTGTGAAAGGCGCAGCTGGAGCCGACCCATACTTTGTTTTTGTTAAAGTCGACGCCCATCATTTTTCCTTTGCTCGTGCGGACAAGGTTGTTTACTAATTCGGGCTTTTCATCCCAAAGGTACATCATCCTGATTTCAACACGTGATTTTTCATCGGGTGTTTCGATCAGCGGCGCGTATTCAATTTTTCGCTGAAGAATGTAGTTCCCCCGGTCGGTTATTGAATCGAGCACTTCTTTTGTCACGTCTACGTTTACACCAAGTCCCGCGAAGGAGAATAATGGTTTAAGCACGTAATTTTCCAGATCGGCAGGATATTCCGTAATGTCACTTAGCATATATGACTGCGGTACATACGGGCTGCGGAGAAACGGAAGCGTGTATTTGCTGATCTTAAAAAACCAGTTTGGATGGCCGACCCACTTCAGGTCAAGTTCTTCCGTAAACCGGAAGTTATACTCAATGTTTTTTCGTTTCAGTTCATCATATATAACGCGGTTGTAGATGCGTTCAATGGGGATCTCTCTTCCGTCTTCCGTGTAAAAAAGTTTACTGCCGCGTTTTTTAATTTTTGATATACAAACTGTTTTTACTTTTGTGAGTTCTTCCGTGCTCGCAAAGTCAATGCGGGTTTTTTGCGCTGCCGGGTGGATCTCGAGGAGGATAACATTTTCGGGGTCACTGTCGCCGATGATCACTTTGTTAAGGAGCTTTACATAAGAGTCATCATTATATCCGCTGAAATAGGGGGTAAAGCCTTCCGGAATATCAAAATTGTTCTTAATAATACGCGGAAGAAAATACTGGAACGCGTATAGCGAGGGGAACCCCTGAAGTTCAATTAATTGCGGATAATATTCTCCGTTCGTATCTTTGCATATAGCAAAGTCAATCTGAAGAAAGGTGGTGTGTCCGTCTTCGTTCGGAACTTCAAGGCCCAACGGAATGGCTGACGAGGACTGTATTTTGAATTCCTCTGTCTGTAATTGATTTACTATATCATTACAGGCGCCGGTCAGTTTATCACGCATAGAATCAGAAAGGAACAAGGGTGTTTCGCATACGCGGAAATCCGCCGGGTAATATGTATAGCCGTCCAGTTCTTTCAGGAATGATTCATATTTACCGGTGGTAAAAGCGCTATTGTATTTCTTTCTGATTTCTTCGATCATAATATCTGCTCCGGTTGGTTAGATCAGGAATTTCCCTTTTTGCATTATTTTTTCATCATCGAACCAGATATCGAAAGCGCGGCCTACGCAGTCGATATGTGTTGTAGAGACCCAGTCCGCGCCGGTATGCTGGGAATAAGGATGTCCGAACGCCATATGGAGTCCCGGTATCTTCTCATCCTGCAGAATGTTGCCGATAACGTGTGTCACGGCGATATTAGTGCCGATCGCAAACTCGCCCACACGGTTGCTGTTTTCGTCGGTCATTGTGTATTCTGTGAATTCATTCAGCAGTTCTTTATTGCTGCATTCTAATTTTATAATTCTTGAATCTTTGATCCCGATTGTCAGCGGATTGTCTTTCAGGTCGCCGAACTTTGCGCAAAGGTAATCGCCGACAACGCCGTCAACGACAAAAACACCGTTCACATTTTTTGGCGAAGTGAAAATTTCACCGCCGGGAAGGTTGCCCCACTTAAGCGTGGTAATAATACCGCTTGTCTTTATCCAGTTAAGAGCGGGCGAAAACTCGGCGACAAGATGTGTTCCCGCGTCCGTTTTGGCAACAATTGTTTTTGCCGCTCTTGCTTTTGTGATTAACCGTTCGCTGAGTTCATCTACTTTAAGGAAGTCAGCACGCATCCCCTCCATCATTATCTGTTTAGTTATATTAACCATATGCCCGTGCCTGATGCTATGCCGGTTTACGACATCGGTCATTTGGATGCGCGTGCGGAGTTCACCGGTCTGTGTAAGGCACGCGTAAACGCTGACCTGCGATTTGGCAAGGTCTTCCAGAATAAACGCCGGCATATCCTGGATAGGGCGCTGAACATAATCCTCAAGAACAAAAAGAGCGTACTCAGATCCGACCTTTTCAATTTCGTGAACAAGCGCCGCAGCTATTTCAACGCACCGGTTATCTGTGATAATAGTAATTCTTTCTTCCGGCTTCAGCCTTAAGCAGACGTTTACCGCGTTATAGGCTCCATCCAGAAGTTCTTTTTCAAATGATACTGATTTAATATCAGTTGACAATATATATCCTTTCGTTATTACAAATTTAATTAAGCGGTATCGAGGCCGGCGGCAGTCTCTTCTATAATGTAATCAACCACGCTTTTCAGGTCGAAAGACTGTTCCCAGACCTTAAGTTGCCGGTCGGCGCCGGTACCGTTCTCGAGAATTTTATAAATATAGTTTATTTCCTCGCGGCTGTCGAGTTCGTCAACAACGTCATCAACAAACTCAAGGAGTTCGTGTATAAGGTCTTTGGTTGAGACTTCTTCCTTCTTTCCGAAGTCGATCATTTTTCCCGATATGCCGTATCTGCACGCGCGCCATTTATTTTCCGCGATAAGCACCCTGCGGTAATTCCGGAAGTTTATATTCTGGCGAAGCATTTTATACAGCTTGGCAACAATCGCCTGCATAAGCGCGGCAAGGGCGATGGTCTCTTCGGCGCGCATCGGGATGTCGCATATCCTGAATTCAAGGGTACCGAAGAACGGGTGGAGGCGTATGTCCCACCATATTTTTTTCGCGTTATCTATACAGCCCGTTTTGATCAGCAGTTTGATGTACTCATCAAACTCTCCGGCGCTGGAGAAAAAATCGGGAATGCCGGTACGGGGAAAACGGTCAAATACTTTTGAGCGGTAGGATTTAAAACCGGTGTTCCTTCCGAGCCAAAAAGGCGAATTTGTTGATAATGCAAATATGTGCGGAAGGAAATATCTGACAGTATTCATAATGTGGATCGCGTCGTCGCGGTCCTCAATACCAACGTGAACGTGCAACCCAAAAATCAGATTTGCGCGAGCCACCTGCTGCATATCATCAACAACCTGTTTGTAGCGCGGGTGTTCGGTAATGCGCTGGTCTTTCCAGTGCGAAAACGGGTGCGTTCCGGCCGCGGCAATGCGGAGATTGTTTTTAAGCGCAAGTTTATTCAGTTCACGCCGCAGTTTATATACTTCCGCTTTTGCTTCTTTGATATTTTTGCAGACATCCGTTCCCATTTCAACAACGGACTGGTGCATCTCGGGCTTAACCTGTTCACGCAGTATCATCTTACCCTCTTCCAGTATCTGCTCGATATGCGAACGGAGCTCACGGGTTTCCGGATCGACAATCTGAAACTCTTCTTCTATTCCAAGAGTAAATAAGTCCTTCAAATCAGCCATAATACATCACCTCGGAGGTAAATAAATTGTTATTCTTTAACGCTGTTAATTATAAAATCTCCCCAGGTAAGGTTGTTCTTTCCTTCTCTGTGGGAGAGCGCTCTTCTTATAGCCATATTCGCCGCGGCCTCTACGATCCACTCGAAATTTTCCTGGCCGACAGAGTTTACATCCGCATCAGGAGCGGGATTGCAGAAATCGATCGCGTAAGGAATGCCGTCTCGGACCGCAAGTTCAACCGTATTAAAATCGTAGCCAAGGGAGTTGTTAAGCCTCAGCACATAATCATTAAGCGTATCCATAAGCTTTTTTGTTTTCGCCTGCGGATTTTTTACATAACGGCCCTCGTGCGGCTGCCTCGGATCGTACTGCATAATGTGCACGTCTCTTCTGTCGAGGCAATAGCAGCGGAAGTAATCCGTGAATACGATTTCTTCCTGGAGCATCATCACAAGCTGGCCGGTTTCGTTATACGCGTTAAAAAACTGTTCGCGGTTTTCAACGCGGTACACGTTTTTCCAGCCGCCGCCGGCGAACGGTTTGAAATATGCGGGGAAACCGACATACGAGAAGATGGCTTCCCAGTCCATCGGATACTCAAGATTGCGGAACGAATTAGAGTTTGTATCGGGCGGATGCACGTTTGAAGGAAGGATTACGGTTTTCGGTACAGGAACACCGGTTTTCTCCGCGAGCGCGTTATTAAAAAATTTATCGTCCGCGGTCCACCAGAACGGGTTATTGATCACGGCCGTGCCTGTTATCGCGGCGTTCTTCAGCATAGCGCGGTAGAACGGAACATCCTGTGAAATCCTGTCGATGATTACGTCATATCCCTGCGGAACAGCCTGCATAACTTTACCGACTTTCACCGCCTCCGCGGAAACACCTGCTTCGCCTTTGGAGTTAACCCTGTCGACAAAAGCCGGCGGAAAAGTATTTTCCTGCCCGTAAAGAATACCTATCTTTTTCATTTATGCCTCTTTATAAATTTGTATATAATAATTTCGTAACAGCGGAGTAAGATCAAAAATTAAAAAACAACAGCACATCAAACGCATTAAAAACCGCAGCATTACATCACAACCACCCCTTCTCTTCCCAAGAAAATGGGCCGGGGGATGAGTTCTGAACCATCACCCGTTGCGCTGAATATCCTGCGGGGGACTAATTCCTTAAACTTCTATCTTCGACAAATAATAAGGGAACATCTCTTTCCACCACTTCCAGTCGTGTCCAGTATTTTTCCTGTTATCCAGCCAGTGCGGAACACTCAGTTTATTGAGTATTTCAGACACCCTGATATTATCCTGAACGCACATATCCAATTCGCCGGTACCGAAGATGATGCCCATCTTTCTCATCCTGTCCAGGTACCAGTCATCGCTCAGATTCGCTAAATAATCAGGCGGATTATTAAAATAGCAATTGTCGTCGAAATATCCCATAATAAACTGCTTAATATCAAACGCGCCGCCCATTGTGAACAGATATGCAGCGCGGTCGGGATGCCTGAACGCGATGTTGGATGCGTGGTAACCGCCGAAACTGCATCCGGACAGGCATACACGCTTATAGCCGGTTTCGTATCTCGCGAATTCTATTACATCGTTCAGGACAAGGTTTTCGTAAGCGTTATGAGTCTTGACCCTGTCCGCGGGATGAATATTGTAATTGTACCAACTAAGATGATCGATGCTGTCCGGGCAGTAGACTTTGATTTTTCCGTTGTATATCAGGTCATTGACCGAATTGATTAATCCGGAATCCTTCGCCTGAAAATATCTGCCCCGGGATGTAGGGAAGACAATTACGGGAAAACCGGTGTAGCCAAAAACCAGCATCTCAAACTCGCGGTCAATGTACTGCGAGCGCCATTTATGATATTCTTCTTTCAAAAACTGTCTTGTTTGTTTTGCCCGCCGCACGGAATCTGCGCGCAGCGGAAATGACAACGATTAATTAAGCGGCGAGCTTATTTGTTTAGCGCCTTTAGAATTTTCTCCGTGATTGCGTCCGGAGTGAATCCGTATTTTATCCAGAGAGCTTTTTCGGGTGCGGAAGCGCCGAACGTATCCAGCCCGATATTTACGCCGTCTGAACCGGTGTACTTTGCCCAGCCGTATGTTACGCCAGCCTCCACTGAAACTTTAAGGCAGCCTGATTTCGGGATGACGCTGTTTCTGTATTCTTCTGTCTGCCTGTCGAAAAGCTCCATACTCGGCATACTTACTACGCGCACGCCGTATCCCTTTTCGTGAAGCGCCTTTGCCGCGCTGATGGAAGGGTGGACTTCGGAGCCGGTCGCGATAATAACCACATCAACTTTATCACCGTACTGAATCAGCGTGTATGCCCCTTTTTCAAGCCCTGAAACCGCGCCATATTCATTTCTGTTCAGAACCGGGAGGTTTTGTCTTGTAAGTGCAATTGTTACCGGCGCGCCCTTACTGCTGACGGCGTATTTCCAGGCTTCGGCTGTCTCATTAGCGTCGCACGGCCTGAAAACGATCGAGTTTGGGATTACTCTTAATGCTGCAAAATGTTCGATTGGCTGATGCGTCGGACCGTCTTCCCCAACGCCGATACTGTCGTGCGTAAATATATAGATAACGCGAAGCTTCATAATGGCGGCGAGCCTTATTGCCGGCTTCATATAATCCGAGAATACCATAAACGTGCTGCATACGGGAATAACGCCGCCGTAAACAGCCATACCATTCGCTATAGCGCCCATTGCGTGTTCGCGTATTCCGTAATAAATATTGCGGCCGGCGCGGTCGCTTTTCGAAAAAGCGGGTGAAGAAGTGATCTTAGTATTATTCGAAGCGAAAAGGTCTGCGGAACCGGTGATAAGGTTCTTAATATTTTCCGCCAGAGCGTTAATGACTTTGCTTCCGGCCTGCCGCGTCGCAATCCCTTTCGCGTCTTCCGGGAACTGCGGCAGATTGGCGAAAGCTTTTTCGGGAAGTTTGCCGGAAAAGAATTCGAGAAGTTCTTTTGCTTCTGCCGGATATTTATCTTTATACGAAACAAAAAGAGTGTTCCACTCTTCATTGTACTTAGCAAGGTTATGCTTTACATCCGAAAAATATTTAGATACTTCTTCGGGAACGGTGAATGAACCTTCATAGTTCCAGTTAAACTTTTCTTTTACGAGTTGAATTTCGGTGTCGCCGAGAGGGGAACCGTGAACCTCGGAAGTGTCCTGCTTGTTTGGGCTGCCGAAACCGATGTGAGTAGATGTAATTATCAGAGACGGACGGCTGTCCGCTTTTGCTTTGGCAAGCGCGGTCTCAATCAGGGAGAGATCGTTCACATCGCTGACGGTTTCGGTGTGCCAGTTATAGGCTTCAAATCTTTTTTTAACATCTTCGGTGAAGGTGACGGAAGTTTTTCCGTCGATCGAAATACCGTTGTTGTCGTAAAAGAAAACAAGTTTTCCGAGGCCGAGGTGTCCGGCGAGCGAAGCAGCCTCGTGCGAGATTCCTTCCATCATATCGCCGTCACTGCAGATGCCGTAAATATAGTGGTCAATGACAGGGAAATTTTCGCGGTTGAACCTGGCGGCAAGGAATTCCTGCGCGATGGCCATACCCACCGCAGTCGAGAAGCCCTGGCCCAGGGGGCCGGTGGTAAGTTCAACGCCGTCCGTATGCCCGTATTCCGGGTGTCCCGGTGTGAGGCTGTCCGATTGGCGGAACTGCTTCAGGTCATCCAAAGAGATCTTATATCCTGAGAGGTGAAGAATGCTGTATAAGAGCATACTGCCGTGTCCGGCGGAGAGGATGAACCTGTCCCGGTTGATCCAGCCGGAGTTTTCCGGGTTATGCTTCATTACCCGGGAGAAAAGGTAATAGGCAATAGGAGCGCAGCCCATCGGCATACCGGGGTGGCCGGAATTGGCCTTTTGGATCGCTTCCGCGGCTAAGATCCTAATAGTATTTATAGATAATTCTTCAACTCTGGCGTCAACCGGTTTCAAAAAGCCTCCTTAGAACTTAAAAACTATAATTAATTGAGTGCAAATTTAATAAATTTTGGGGAATGGGTAACGGGATTTCGGAGGGGAATAACCGCGATCCGGCGGACCTTTAAGGGATGATCGGGAATAATTTTTTAATAAGAACAGGAGGTAAATATGCGGAGAGGAGCATAAACTGGTGAGGTGAAAACAGACAGATTTGAGTTAATCGCAATTTTCAATTTGTTTTCAATAAAGCGAAGGCCAATCTTACACGCCCCCCGGATGAGACAGAAGTGGTTTTTGCCTTACAGTTAAAGATTACGTAATTCTAAGAATTTTTAGCTAAATTTGTCCATAATTTAAGCACAACTAATAATGACACAAGAAGAACATATTAATTATTGGCTATCGACAAGTGAAGATGACTGGCTGAGTGCACTGGAGATTCTAAGTAAAAATGAGCGCAGGCACTATGCTTTATTTATCGGCCATTTGTCCGTTGAAAAGTTATTAAAGGCGTTGTTCGTTGTTCTCAATAATTCAGTTCCTCCGTACAAGCACGACCTAATAATTCTCGCGGAGAAATGTAATTTAAAACCGGATGATCAAACCAGGCTTGACCTGAAGGTTATTAATGAATTTAACATTCAGTCCAGATACCCGGATTTTAAAAACAATTTTTATGATAAATGTACAAAAGAATTTGTTGATGCAGAATTGAAAAGGATTGATAAGGTCCGAATATGGATAAAAAGTATAATAGAGAGTATGCGTTAAATAAAGCCAAAGAATTTATTGCGGTTTTAATCAAACACAATTTCAAAATTTCCGCAGTATATCTTTTTGGCTCCTTTGCATCTGATGATGTTAAGGATTTCGAATGGTCGGATATCGATCTGGCGATTATTTCGAACGATTTTACCGGTTCCAGGTTCGATGATAATATGAAAATATTTCCTTTCCTGGTTAAGATTGAACCGAGAATAGAGACACATCCGTATACACAAACAGACTTCGATAACTCCCCGTTCGCCGCTGAAGAAATAGTGTCAAAAGGAATTAAAATAGAAGTTTAACAATAATATTCCATATTGGCTGGTTCGCTCATTGCCTGACTCCGTAACGCGGAATAGCATTCCGCTGCTTCCTTATTACAACATTACTCCGCAGAACGAGCCGTGGGTATCCGGTATCTTCAGACTTGCTTAGAGCAGTTAGCTATACTGCGCCGTTGCGGAATGCTATTCCGCGCCACGCATATTTTTTTGTTTTTCAAACTCTTTAATATTCCCCAGTATATCAAACAAAAACGGCGGGATGAACTTCAGGATTTTGATCAGCGCAACCAGACGCAGCGGGAATTGTATTATATTTTTTTCTTTCGCGATGCCGCGGTAAATAATATCGACTGCTTTTCCCGTCTTCATTAAGAACGGCATTGTGAATTCGTTTTTGTCTGTCATCTCCGAGACCACGAATCCCGGTTTTATCGTTAGTACTTTTATGCCGTGTTTTTTGTGCTCAACCCGGAGGCTCTCGAGATAAATCGAAAAAGCGGCCTTGCTCGCGCAGTAGTATCCGCTTCCGGGGAAACCGCGCGTCTCCGCCAGGCTCGATACCCCGGCGATCATTCCTTTTTTTGCGGGAACATAATCTTTAAGCAGCTCCGCAATAAAATAGACCGCTCCGAAAAAGTTTATTCCGAATGTTTGTTCCCCCATCGTTACGTTATCGCCAGAAGAGAGCATACGGAAACTGACGCCGGCATTCAGAACGGCGATGTCTATAAATCCCGCATCCCTTTTCATCTGTGTGTAAACCGCTTCAACTTCCCGCTTAACGGAAACATCACATTTGTATGTGAAAACCCTGCAATTCCTTGCGGCAAGCGCCTTTGACAGTTCGTTAAGACGTTCTTCGCGCCGGCCAAGGAGGAGAAGGGTGCAGTTGTTTCCGGAAAGCCTTAAGGCCAGTTCGCGCCCGATGCCAGAGGTGGCGCCGGTAATAAGTATTGTTTTGTTGCCGTAATAGGAGTTTATCATAATGTTACCTGTTTAAGTCCACGACTATTCGTCCTGTTATTCCGCCTTTTAATATGGCGTCAATATAATTGTTAAGCTCATTCAGGCCGCAGACAGCTGCTATCGCATTTAAGTTATCCGGTTTAAGCCCGCCGCTGAGCCTTTTCCAAATTTCAAGCCGCACTTCCATCGGTGTTTCAGCCGAGTTTATGCCCAAAAGATTGTTGCCGCGGATAATAAAGGGATAAACCGTTGTTGAGAAAGCCGGGGACAGTGTAAGGCCGCAGGCCGCTACGGAACCCCAGGGCGATAAAGATTTAAGCGCGGTCTCAAGTGTTTTCCCGCCGACTGTATCCACCACGCCGGCGAAGCTTCCTTTAATCATCGGCTTAGATGAGTCGTCAATAAATTCATCTGTTGATATTACCTCTTCGGCGCCGATGCTTTTAAGGTAACCGGTCTTGTCATCTTTTCTTGTAACTGCAACAATTTTGTATCCCGCTTTTTTCAGGAGCATCACGGCAAGCGAACCTACGCCTCCCGTAGCGCCGGTGACGAGAACGCTTCCCTTCTCAGGCGATAATCCGTTTGTTTCGAGCCGGTGAAGAGAAAGTCCGGCAGTGAATCCGGCCGTGCCAAATATCATACTTTCCGTTAACGAAAGATTTCCGGGCAGAGGCACTACCCACTTCGCTGGCACAGAAATATACTGCCCGAATCCGCCCGGCGTGTTCATTCCGAGATCATAACCGGTAACGAGTACGTTATCGCCGGGCTTAAACAGGTCAGATTTAGATCCGGCAACTACGCCGGCCGCATCAATACCGGGAGTGAACGGATATTTGCGTGTGACGCCTTTATTGCCCGTTGCCGAAAGCGCGTCTTTATAATTGAGAGAAGAGAAATGCACTTTTATCAGCACGTCATTTTGCGGGAGCTGATCTGTGTTAAGAGACGTGACGCTACGGTGGAAGCCGTCAGGTGTTTCGGTTACGTAAAGCGCCTTGTAAGAAATGTTCATATGTCAGATACAGGAAATATTTTATAAATAGCTTATTGTTTAACTGATATACATCTGAAAAAGTAATACGAATTTATGTATACGGTTACTTTCCCGGAACCGCCGGGTTGATTTGTTAAAGCAGTGTAAACCAGTTTTGTAAATTTAACGAAAGATCATAAAGGTTCAAGCTAAAGGCGCATCATTTTTTGTACTAAAAGCCACACGGGTTGACGATTAAACCAAACGGCACACTGATCACGCGGTTTTGTGTGGATTAACACAGGTTTGAAAAAGCTTTGCGCCACAGCGCTTAATCGATCTGGTATTTGGAATAATTCCCACAAAAAACTTCGCGCAAAAATGCTCCTTGATTATTTTGATCCTGCCGTTATATTTGTAAAACTTCTTACCAATTATTTAACCGTATGCCAAAAGTATTAATTTTATTTGCCCATCCGAGACTTGAAAAATCGAGGATGCAAAAAGCGCTTCTTAAAGCAATTCCAAGTGACGACCGTATCACGGTCAATGATCTTTATCAGTCATACCCGGATTATAATATCGATGCCGATAGGGAGAAACAACTTCTTCTCAGCCACGATATTATCATCTGGCAGCATCCTTTTTACTGGTACAGCGCACCGCCCCTGCTGAAACAATGGATGGATATTGTGCTTGAACACGGCTGGGCATACGGGCAGGGAGGCACGGCGCTGAAGGGAAAGTTTGTTTTTAATTGTATCACAACAGGCGGCCCGAGGCAGGCATACTCCAAAGAAGGGTATCATAAATTCACTATGAGGGAATTTCTCGTTCCGTTTGAAAGAACCGCCACTCTTTGCGGGATGATATATCTTCCTCCTTTTGCGATACAGGGAACACACCGCATAACAGAAGAGGATCTCGCCGCGCAGGCATCCGCCTATTCGGACCTGCTGAAAACCATTATCCGGGAAGAACGGGATCCGGATGTTCTCTCTTCTTACGAATACCTAAACGATATGATAACGGAGGCAAAAGGATAAGTAAATGGAAGGATTTTTTACTCAATCGATAATTTATCTTGGCGCCGCGGTGATTTGCGTTCCGGTGGCAAAGCGGCTTGGGCTCAGCAGCGTTATAGGATACCTTGCAGCGGGAATGCTTATCGGTCCTTTCCTCCTTGGTTTCGTGGGAAAAGAGGGGAAAGACATAATGCACTTTGCCGAGTTTGGCGTTGTGATGATGCTTTTTCTTATAGGGCTTGAACTTGAGCCTCAGAATCTGTGGAATATGAGAAAGTTAATTCTGGGAGCGGGGCTCACGCAAGTTGCAGGTACAACTATACTTTCCGCCGCGGTGTCGCTTGTTCTCGGACTTCAGTGGAACCAGGCGCTTGCCATTTCTTTCGCGGTTGCTATGTCTTCGACCGCGATAGCCCTGCAGTCATTAAAAGAAAAGGGGCTGATGCAGTCAGCCGCCGGGCAGCATTCTTTTGCGGTGTTATTGTTTCAGGATATATCGGTAATCCCGATACTCGCTATCCTTCCGCTACTGGCGGTTGCTTCCGTGCAGGCTTCAGGAGAGCACATAACTTATCTTGATACGTTCCCCTCGTGGGCACAAACTTTAATCGTTCTGTCGGCGGTCGGGCTTGTAATTCTTATCGGCCGCTACGCGATTGTTCCGCTGCTGCGGCTTGTAGCGAAGACACGCCTGCGCGAATTATTCACGGCATCCGCTTTACTGATTGTAATCGGGATCGCCTACCTTATGACGCTTGTAGGGTTAAGTCCCGCTCTCGGCACTTTTCTTGCCGGAGTGATTCTTGCGGGAAGCGAATTCCGGCACGAGCTTGAAAGCGATCTCGATCCGTTTAAGGGACTGCTGCTCGGATTGTTCTTTATGGCAGTTGGCGCATCAATTAATTTTCATCTTATATCTGCCCGGCCCGCGGAAATTTTCGCACTGACATTGCTTGTAATGGCCGGAAAATTTGCGGTGCTGTTTATTATCGGGAAAGTGTTCCGTTTGTCAGCCGGACAAAATCTGATATTCTGCTTTGGCCTTGCAGGAATTGGCGAATTCGCTTTTGTGTTATTTTCATTTATTTCCCAGGTTCAGATAACTGACAAAGAGACTACAGATATGCTGATGGCGATCACCGCGATCAGTATGGCGCTCTCTCCGGTATTTATGCTGATAAACGAAAAGGTCCTTCTTCCGAAGTTTGGCGTGCGGAAGGAAACAAAACAGGACGCCGACGAAATCGACGAGCAGCATAAGGTAATCATTGCCGGGTTTTCGCATTTCGGAAGTACAGTCGGAAGGTTCCTGCGAGCAAACGGAGTGGAAGCAACTATTCTCGACAATAATACAGACACTGTTGACCTGCTTCGTAAAATGGGATTTAAAGTTTTTTACGGCGACGCTACAAGAGCGGATCTGCTCGAGTCGGCAGGCGCCGCTGAGGCGAAAATACTTATCAGCGCCATTGACTCTCCCGAAACCACGATGCAGCTTGTTGAGACTGTTAAAAAGCACTTCCCTGATCTCGAATTAATGATACGTTCAAAAAACCGTTTTGATGCATACGAGTTAATGGATATCGGGGTGAATGATGTTTACCGCGAAAACCTTGATACTTCGATCAGGCTCGGGAAAGACGTTCTGATAAAACTCGGACACAGGGCGTACTCAGCACACAGGTCGGCCCAGAATTTTATGAAATATGACGAAGCCGCGATGAAGGAACTGGCGGCGCAGAGGCACGATTTGAAGCAATATATTTCGGGTGTGCGGGAACAGATCGCTCTTCAGGAGGAACTTTTGCGGAAAGACCTGCAGCATAATCCTTCTGAATCCGACCACGACTGGGACAGCGAACTGTTGCGTAATTCAATAACCGGAAAGCAAAAAAATTCTTGATATATTTGACTATGAAAAACATAATTCTATTCGCACTAATAATATTATTACCCATTATGTCAGGTAATGCACAAACCGCCCGCGGAACCGTTAAAGAAGGGCTGACCGTAAAAAGCAAAATACTCAGCAAAGATGTACGTTATACTATCTACCTTCCGTATGATTATAATACATCAGACAGACTGTATCCCGTCGTCTATCTTCTGCACGGATATACGGATAACGATATCGCGTGGATACAGTTCGGTGAAGCAAACCGGATTGCAGACGAAGGAATAGCCGCGGGAGATTTTCCGCCGATGATAATTGTTATGCCTGACGCCGGTGTGTCGTGGTATATGAATAATTTTGATAACTCTGTCCGCTATGAGGATTTCTTTATCGAAGAGTTCATTCCGCAGATTGAATCAATCTACCGGATAAGAAAAGACCGCCAGTTCCGCGCAGTATCGGGACTTTCGATGGGCGGCTACGGATCGATACTCTATTCATTTAAACACCCTGATTTGTTTTCGTCGGTTGCGGCGTTCAGCGCTGCCATATATACCGAAGAAGAAGTGCTTACCACGCCCGACGACAGATGGGAGGCGATGAGCGCGATTCTGTACGGGAAAGGATTAAAAGGAGAAGCAAGGCTTACTGATCACTTGAAGAAAAACAATCCGCTGATCTTCACTAAAGAACTGAGTTTCGATAAGCTAAAATGGCTCAGAATATATGTCGATTGCGGAGATGATGATTTCCTGTATAAAGGGAATGACGCGTTCCATACATTACTGCGCGATCAGAAAATACCGCACGAATACCGCGTAAGAAACGGCACACACTCCTGGGAATACTGGCGCACCGGTTTGCCGGAAGCGCTGAAGTTTATCGGGCAGGGATTTAAGAGGTGAAGAGTTAAAAGTTAAGAGTGAAGAGTTTTTCGTAATGTTATACACTCTGTCTACAACATTATAAAGGTAAACGAAGTTTTGCCACGAAAGAAATGTATAAATTCTTTTTGGGAAACAAGAATGTTTATGTTGCGAATTACAACAGTCCGGAAAGAAATTTTTCCGCGGAGATGACCCTTATGCCGTCGCGCAGAGTGTCTTCCCCGCTTTTTCTGATCACTTGGTAAACAAACGGGATTTTCAGCCTGTCCCTGAAGTAAAACAAATTTGGCGACGGCGTCAGGTCGCTGAGTTTTACTTCAACTGCAAACCACGGTTTCCTGTTTATTATAACCAGGAAATCCACTTCTTTGCCGTCAACATTCCTCAGATAATTCAATTCGGCTTTATACCCTTCTCTCTCCCTAAGGAAATCAACCGTCTTAAGCAAATGTGAAGCGATAACATTTTCGAATTTAGCGCCCTCGTTTTCCACTTCCGTCCAATCGACAAGATAGGATTTCGCTTCTTTCTTCAGTGAACGGATTTTCGACGAGTGAAACGGAAAGACGCGGAAATGGTAATAGAACTGCTCGAGAATATCTACCCAGTTTGTTACTGCTCTGTGGCTCACTTCAAGATCTTCCCTGATTGCATTTAGCGAGAGAGGGCCGCCGGCTTTTTCGGGAAGAAGGTCTCCCAGCATTTTCATACTTGTGAAGTCCCGTATATCCTGTGTTTCTCTGATGTCCTGCCGGAACAACCGCTCCAGTTTTTCCGAATGCCACCGCCTGAGCAATCTGTCGTCCTGCTTCAGCAGCGGTTCCGGGAATCCGCCGAACCGGATCAGCGTATCGAGGTCCTTCACGGAATAATTCGCGCGAAAATTCAATTCATTCAACGGGATAATTTCGGGTCCGCCTCCAAGCATCTCGCTTAATGTAAAGGGGTGAAGAGTGTAGTAATGATAGCGCCCCTGCAGCGAATCACCGCCTCTTCTGAAAATATTCAACCTGGCGCTCCCCGTTACGGTAAACTTATATTTATCTTTATGCGTGTCGTAAATCCCTTTCAGGAAACTCTTCCACCCCTTAAGCTTATGCAGCTCGTCGAAAATCAGCAGGGCCCTTTCCCCCGGAAACTCAAGGTTCTTAAGCCGCTTTCTGTCGGCAGAATAGTCCCAGTTGTAATATTCAGTCCGGGAGTACAGTTTCGAAAGCAGGTCCTTTGCCAGAGTGGTTTTGCCCACCTGCCTGGCGCCGCCGATGAAGACCATTTTCTCATCAAGATCCTGGCGGATATATTCAGTCAGGTACCGGTTCTTTTCCATATAATCCAAAAATTTGACCGGTTTATTGTACGAAGATTTTTGCTTATAAGCAAAAAAGATAGCTATGTTTTTTGCTTATAGGCAAAAAATCACGAATCCTGTTTTGGGCTGTTTTTATCAAAAATGTTGGGAAAACTTGAAGTGCGTGATTTATAAACGGACTAATTAAGTAAGCAGATCCCCATTTCATAAAGGTCCGCGGAAAACCCCACTCTTTCCGAAGCTGTTATTCTGCTCCACGCGCTTCTCATTTCTTTCGACCAGGAAATATCGTCGAATAAAATTACTCCGCCCGGATTCATATAGGGCGAAATCATTTCGAAATACCGCAGCGTGGGTTCTTCCCTGTGGTTACCGTCCACAAACACAAAATCAAATTTGTTCCCGTTATGGAGGATTTCCGGAAGAACATCATCAAAATTGCCGGTGATTAAATCGATATTGTCAAAGCCGAGTTTCTGAAATGATAAACGGGCGAGAGATGACAGTGTAATGTCGCCTTCGATGGTGATAAGCCTGCCGCCGGAGTTCTTTTTCGCGGCGGCGATATACATCGAAGTAATTCCCGTGCACGTTCCGAGTTCAAGCGAGGAGGACGGTTTAAGTTCCCTGATCAGTGAATAAATGAATCGGGACCAGGCCTCGGGTTTCGCTGAGCGTTTGTTCAGTCTGCCGAGTTTGCGGATGACCGTCACAAATTTACTTTTACTGTCACCGCTTTGTTTTCCTCTAATCCCGGCGCCGTAATCGCGCATAGATATTTCTTCAGCGGACCGGTTCAATTCCTCTCTGATACGTTCAATTTGCCCAAAGACATTTAATTCATCTTTGCCGAAATTGTTCTTCAGATAAACTTGCGCGGCATTAGCGATACTGTTTGCCGCTGCGGAACCGCCGGATTTATTTGTTTTGATCCGGGTTCTGATAATCAGTCTGACGAAGAATCTGTGTAAAAACCCCATCGTTAAATCCTTACTGTTTAATATCCATTGCGAATACCACAAAGTGGCCGCAGTTATCGCGAATTACAAACTCACGTGTTCCGTAAAATGTTTCACCGATTCCGCGGAGAACGGGAACGCCGGCGGCTTTTACTTTTGCCAACACCGCGTTGATATCAGAAACATCTATATATAGTATAACCGAGTTTGCGGATGATTTAATATCATATTCCGGAAAACCTTCCTTCATAGAGGCAACCGACTGGAACATAATCGTTGTGCTGTCGCTAACAAGCATCGCAAAAACGTATTTCCCTGTATCCGGAATCGTCAGAAGTGTGGTGAAGCCGAGTTTATCTTTATAAAAACCGACAGTCGCGTTCACATCTTCAACAACAAGATTCGGGGTCATTTTTTTAATTGCAAATTTGCTTTCGTTCTGCGGATAAGCAAAACCGCACAAGAACAATATTATGATTAAAGCGGAAAATAAGTTCTTCATTATCTTTACTTTGTTTTATTAATAGTCTTCAACAATTCGTCAACCGCAGCTTTTAACTGTTCATCCGCACCCGCTGCTTTGGCGCCGGGGGAATTTTCCAGAATAATATCCGGGGTGGCGGGGCCGGCAACTTCCTGGTTGATATTTGTAGCGCTGGTGAACCATCCGCGTGTTGGCATACGAACCTGCGAGCCGTCCATAAGTACGCGAGCACCTGTGGAAATTACAGATCCATTAGTCGGCACGCCGACGAGTTTACCGATGCCGAGTGTTTTATACGCGTGCGAGAATATCTCGGCGTTTGAGTATGATGATTCGTTGCACAATGCAACAGAAGGTTTCAACCACGGCGCGTAGGGGAGGCGCTCGCCGGTCGGATAGTACTGACGGAATTGAAGTTTTTCTTTTTCAAGGTCCTTCGCCGCGCCGCGCGGTATTGTGTATGCGTGCTGTTTATAGTTAAGCACAAGCATAAGGTAATCCGTAGTGGATCCGCCGCCGTTATATCGAACATCTATAACAAGTCCGTCCTTGCCGTAACCCGCGGCAGTAAGCTCTCTTTCAAATACTTCGAAACTCGGCATACTCATACCCTGTATGTGAATGTATCCAAGTTTCCCGCCGCTGTATTTGTCTGTAAGTTTCTTTCTTTCGGCAACCCACTCTTCATACAGAAGCTGTTTGATGTCCGCGGCAGGGCGGATAACAACTTCGCGTTTCTCGCCTTTCGGATTCTCAACATTAAGCACAACGAGTTGATCAGTTGTGCCGGTCAATAACGCAAAGAAGTTTGCGTCTTCAGAATAATTAGTGCCGTTAACGGATGTGATTATATCGCCTTCATTAAGCCTGGACATTTCTTTGCTCGCGGGAGCCGAAGGAACAACACGCGTTACTTTCATTCCGTTTTTAACCGGAGTTAGTTCTGTTCCGAAAAGTCCCGTTACAAATTTCTGCGTTTCCGCGCGGTCCTGGTTGAAGAGCCCCATATGGCTCGAGTTAAGTTCTCCGAGAAGAAAATTAAACATCGACGCAAAGTCAAGCGGAGTTGATGCGGATAAACAGAGAGGCTTATACAGCTTTTTCAACTTGTCCCAGTCCCTGCCGTGGAAGTTCGGATCGTAAAATCCGTCTCGCAATGAGCGCCACGCTTCTTCAAATATCTGTTCCTTTTCGGAAGCGTAGTCAACCTTCATTGTTAATGAGTAAGGGAGCGGTTCCTGCTTATCTCCCTTAATGTCGTATCTGTTCAATGATCCGCCCATCTTAAAGAAATAGATGGAAGATACGTCTTTGTCTGCTGAGAGTGCCGAGGGGTTTGTTCCCCCTTTTGTAAGTTCTTTAAGGTCCTTGCCGTTCCACTTAACACTGTAAAGGTCGTTTCCCTTTGCGGTGCTGCTGGTGGCGGTAAAATAAAATGTCTCGCCGTCCTTTGATATTACAAAGTTCCCCTCAGTACCGGGGAATGAAGTGACCTGTGTGACCCGTTCGTGGATCCTGTCGAAATCAATTTTTATTGGTTTAACTTTCGCGCTGTCCTTGGCGTCAGTTTTCTTCTCGTCTTTTTTAGGAGCGGGCGCTTCTTTTTCATCCCAGTCCGTTTTCGTTTTTTCCCAGTCATCTTTTTTGAGCCATACAAACCATATATCAAAACTGCGGTTATTTCTTTCGGAGATAAATCCGAGTTTGCTTCCGTCCGCGCTCCAGCAAGGTGATGCGTCTACTCTTGGGTGCATTGACACGTTAACGGGAACGGCTTCCTTCGCGATCTCGTGTATGAATATTTCATCATTGAAATAAAGATCGGGGAGAGAATACGCGAGATATCTGCTGTCGGGGCTGAAAACGATTCCGCCTGGTTCTGCCCAGCCGTCAAGCAATGTTATTTCGCCTGATAATTTGCCGGAAGCAGAGATGCTTGCCGCAATAACTTTCCCGTTACCTACGTGGTACACAATAGTTTTGCCGTCAGGGGAAACCACCGGCGATGATTCGTCTTCGGCTGTTTCTGTTAATCTGGTAATCTTATGCTTAAGCGCTTTAAATATTACGGGCCTTTCCTTATCATCGGACTGCGCCATATAAAGATCGAAGTTGTTGCCTTCGCGGTCGGATACGAAGATGACGGTGGAATCATTCAGCCACGCGGGATTCATATCGCGGAAAGAATGATTGGAAAGGTTTACGCTTTTTGATTTTTCTTTATCTGCTTCTTTTACGAACAGTTCGCCGCGCGCAACAAGCGCGACAAGTTTACCGTTTGGCGACACGGCGTATTCTGTCGCATCTCTTCCGAATGTTTTCAATTCAACCGGATCAAACTTATAATCCGAATTTGCATCTACATCAATCTTTGCCGGTTTTCCTCCGGCCTTCATATAATAAAAGTCCATACCCTGTTCAAGCACGAATGACTTGCCGTCGCCGCTGATGCCGAAGGATCTCACCGCATAATCATCGAAACCGGTCATTTGATTCGCTGCGCCGGATGCTTTTCCGTCAGAATCAATTTTCAAAGAGAATAAATTATATTTCCCTTTTTCCGCGCTTAAGAAATAAACTGTGGAGTTGTCTCCCCACTGCGGATTAAAGTCATTGGTTAGGGAAGATGTAAGCTTTGAATAAGATTTTTTTACGGTGTTGTAAAGCCAGATATCTCTCTGCGATGCGCCGCGGTATGCTTCGCGGGTAACCGGGTTTGAACCGCGCGTGAAAGCGATGAATTTTCCGTCAGGAGAAACAAAAGGTTCAAAACCGATTTCATCAAGCAAACGGTACTCAGTGGCAAGGCCCTTGTCAAGCGCGTATATTTCCTGTTCACGTTCAAGCTGTACAAACTCGCGTATCGTTGTGAACAAAATCCTGCCGCTCTTTTCGGTTGAAGAAACAAAATCCGGCGCGGAGTTGTACGTTAATTGTTTGGGAGATCCGCCCCCCGAAGGGATTGAAAAAACATCATAATTGCCGTACCGGTTTGATGAAAATAAAATCTCTTTTCCGTCGTAACTGAAACGGGGAAGCATCTCGTTCCCCTCGTGAACGGTAAGACGGGAAGCTTTTCCGCCAGACGCGGGAACGGTCCATATATCGCCGTAATACGCGAATGCTATTATTGAACCATCGTAATTAAGCGACGGCTGGCGAAGCATTTTCGTCTGCGCGAATGAGATGGTACACAACAAAACAAAAACTGAAATAAAATGATGATTTTTCATTATAACTCGCAGTGAATATAGAATAATATTAAACCGATAAAATACGAAAATCCTAAAACATCAGGCCTGTAAAAAAGCAGATATGGAAGAGGGGATTGAGTTAAAGATGTATTCTGTGATAAAAGTTCACTTAAAAGACAAAGACACCCATTAATGAATTTAGAATATTGATTACCCCGGAAAAACCAAAAATAATTTTTACTTATTTGACGCTAAATTCTTTGAGTTTCCAGAAAAGTTTATTGCGATCAAGTTGTTCTCGTGCTTGTAATAATGCGCGGTGTAAACGTTGTTCCGGTTCCTTTTTTGGTGGCAACTCAGTCCAATATTCTGCCACCATAATGCCATCTTTGTGCAATTCAAGTAATTCCACCTGTTCGCGCCTGCTTTCGGCACATAATATTAAACCAACCGGGCGTTCTTCGCCATCTTGTTTTTCATAGCGGTCAAGCCATTTCAGGTAAAGCTCCATCTGTCCTTTGTCGGCAGCCCGGAATTCACCTGGTTTAAGTTCAATTGCCACCAACCTTTTGAGTTTCCGATGAAAAAAGAGCAGGTCTAAATAAAAATCCTCCCCGTCTATAATCATCCTTTTTTGTCGTTCCACAAAAGCAAATCCCCGGCCCACCTCAAGGATAAAATCTTCGAGTTCCCGAAGGATTGCTCGCTCTAAATCCGTTTCCAGATATCCTTTTTTCAATTGTAAAAAGTCCAGAATGTAAGGATCCTTAAATGTTTCAAACGGAATTGATTCTTGCTTAACAAGTTGCGTGTTGGCAATTTCGGCCCGTTCATACGCTTTTCGCATTATTTGTTCCCGTAATTCTCTTTTCCCCCATAGGTTTTCAGAACTTACTTTGGCGTAATAGAGTTTAGAATCCATACTTTTTAGAGGCAGTAGTATAATTATATGTGACCAGCTTAATTGTCGTGCCAGTGGAACGACAATTTTTTTCTCGGGAAATTGCTCCGCAAATTGCATCATTCTTCGGATATTTTTTTCGTTGAAACTTCTTCCATACGCCTTTTCCAATTGTCCAGACACTGTCATTACAATTTGTTTGCCATATTCTGCGCGCTTATTGAAAAGTATTTCGCTGTTTATGCGCTTGCCTATCTGCCAGTAAAGCATAACCAACGCACTGTTGACTGCCGCAGCAGTCTTCTTGCGGCTTTGCTCTATTAGCACACTCAGTTCCCGAATTAATTTCCCGTCCGGCAACTGGGGGATCCTAGCGAGCGAGTTGTTTGAGTGCTTTATAAAAGCATCTTCCCGGTTCTTTTTTAGGGCAGCTATTCAGTCCATTGTTTCGCCATCATAAAAGGGAGGGGCAGCCGTTAATTTCCTCTTATCTGAAAACGCTGAGGCTTTTAATCAGGCGTGTGTAGTTTTCCTTTGCGGTGCCCGGAATTTTAAACAGGTCGTTCTTCTGATAATGATCATTCTTTGCGAAAAGTTCGCCTGAGATCTGGTCCCCGTTTTTCGTGGCGATATAGATTGCGCTGTCATTTACTGCCGCAAAGTACTCTTTTGAGTCGGTGCGGTTTTCGCCAGGCCCGTTATATATATAGATACTGCGGTTTTTATCAACCGGTGTGAAAAGCGACTGACCGAATTTCATCTGTGCCGGAACGGGGAGGCGGTACAAATTCATAAGTGTCGGAATTGCATCGTTGTTACATACCACGCGCTGAGTATTGTTCCGCAGAACACCGGACGG
>CAIMOS010000208.1 GCA_903843135.1 uncultured Ignavibacteriales bacterium
ACGCCGGTTTCCATCGCCATCTTGGCCACTTCGGGGCTCTCCCACAAGATCACGCGCGGGTCCAGCGGCTTGGGGATGATGTAATCTACGCCGAACTTCATGCTGGGCACGTTATAGGCGCGCAGCACGCTATCGGGCACATCCTCGTGGGCCAGGGCGGCCAGCGCCTTGCTGGCGGCAAACTTCATCTCTTCGTTGATGGTGCGGGCGCGTACATCCAGCGCGCCTCTAAAGATGAACGGGAAGCCCAACACGTTGTTGACCTGGTTGGGGTAGTCGCTGCGGCCGGTGGCCACAATGCTATCGGGCCGGGCGGCCTTGGCCACCTCGTACTTGATCTCAGGGTCAGGGTTGGCCATCGCGAAGATGATCGGGCTGGGGGCCATCGTCTTCACCATCTCGGGGGTCAGCACATCGGCCACGCTCAGGCCGTAAAACACATCGGCGCCGGCAATGGCATCGTTCAGGGTGCGGTGGCCCTTGTCATCCACCGCCAGGCGGTCTTTATACTGGTTCATGCCTGTGCCGCGGCCCTTGTATACCACGCCCTTGCTATCGCACAGCATAATGTTCTCGCGCTTTACGCCCCAGCGGATGGCCAGCTCTGCGCAGCTAATGGCGCTGGCGCCGGCGCCGCTGATGACCATGCGGATCTCATCGTGGCGCTTGCCTACGATCTCCAGCGCGTTGGCCAGGCCGGCGCTGCTGATGATGGCCGTGCCGTGCTGGTCATCGTGGAAGACAGGTATGTTCATTGTCTTTTTAAGTTCTTCCTCAATGTAAAAACATTCAGGCGCTTTGATATCTTCCAGGTTTATTCCGCCGAAAGTCGGTTCAAGCATCTGAACGCATCTGATGAGTTCCTTAATGTCTTTGCTTCTCACTTCGATATCAAAAACATCAATGTCAGCAAATCTTTTGAAAAGTACTCCTTTCCCTTCCATAACCGGTTTGCCGGCTTCCGGGCCGATATCGCCTAATCCCAGTACCGCAGTTCCGTTGGAGAAAACTGCTACGAGATTTCCTTTCGCTGTGTATTCATAAACTTTTTCAATGTCCGCTGCAATGTCTAAGCAGGGATCTGCGACTCCGGGGGTGTATGCTAAAGAGAGGTCGCGCTGGGTCAGACAGGGTTTGGTAGGAACAACTTCAATTTTTCCTTTCCTGCCGATACTGTGATAGTCAAGAGCTTCTTGTTTAGTAAGCTTCATTCCAAATTACCTTTTATGTGATTATTCAACTAAATTCTGCAAAATCGGACTTCCGCCGGGAGAATTATTTATTTTTACTATATAAAACTATTCAAAGTTTATACCAAAAGCAATCAAATAAAATTGCTTTCAGTATCATTTATTCTATCAAATGAGTTTCCGGTTAATTTAATGTTTTGGGGCTGGATCATATTTCAGACGAAATATCTGCTTTATCTCAAGCGTTGAAAAATCCAGAAGGGATGTAATTATTGTAACCGATGAATATCCCACTTGTTTTGAATCCCGGCAGGGATGGTATTATTCACGCTTTCCGCATTGCGTAAAATGCCATCCCTCCGGGATTTTGAGAGTTTTGGTGAGTGTTTGTTATAACAATTTATGATGCATCATACGGACATAGAGAAAAATAAATTTGCAGATCAACTACCCGGTCGATCACCCGCAAAGAGCAGGGGATTTATAATTTCTGTTCTATCTCTTTCGCATAGTATCCGTGAGACCCGCCGGAGTTAATTCACTCTAAGCCTGACTGACTTCACTTATTGATTTGCTGATAATCTGAACTGCTTCCATTATCTGCTTTTCAGTTATAACAAGGGGAGGCGCAAAACGGATAATATGCTGGTGCGTAGGTTTGGCAAGCAGGCCGTTCTCTTTCATCTGAAGGCATATATCCCAAGCCTCTTTTCCGTTCTTCGGTTTTATGACGATGGCGTTCAGTAATCCTTTCCCTCTTACCAGTTCAACCATATCGGAAGGAATCTTTGCGGCTTCTTCCCGGAAGATCTTTCCTAATCTCTCCGCGTTTTCAGCGAGCTTTTCTTCTTTTAACACTTCGAGAGCCGCTATTGCAACATTACAAGCCAGCGGATTGCCGCCGAATGTCGATCCGTGCTGACCCGGCTTAATTACCAGCATAATAGGATCATCAGCCAGTACAGCGGAGATCGGCATTGTTCCCCCCGAAAGCGCTTTTCCGAGAATGAGAACATCGGGCTTAATGTTTTCGTGATCGCAAGCCAGCATCTTGCCTGTCCTGGCAAGGCCTGTCTGCACTTCATCAGCAATGAATAAAACGTTTTTAGCTTTGCACATATCGTATGCTTTTTTCAGATAGCCTTCATCCGGTACAACTACACCGGCTTCACCCTGGATAGGCTCAACCAGGAATCCGGCAACGTTCGGATCCTCCAGCGCCTTCTCAAGCGAGGCGAGATCATTGTAAGGAATCTGGACAAATCCGGGAGTGAATGGCCCGTATCCCTTATATGAATCGGGATCGCTGGACATAGATACTATAGTGATCGTCCTGCCGTGAAAGTTGTCACTGCAAACAATGATTTTTGCTTCGTTCTCTTTTATCCCTTTTACATCGTATGCCCACCTGCGGCAGAGTTTCAGCGCTGTCTCGTCAGCCTCCGCGCCGGAATTCATCGGGAGCATCTTATCGTAACCAAAAAATTCAGTAATATACTTTTCATAAACACCGAGGCGGTCATTATAAAACGCTCTGGAGGTTAACGTCAGCGTGCGCGCCTGCTCAATCATTGCGTCAATGATCTTTGGATGGCAGTGCCCCTGGTTAACTGCAGAATAAGCAGAAAGAAAATCAAAATATCTTTTCCCTTCAACATCCCACAGGAATACTCCTTCTCCCTTTGCCAATACCACCGGCAGCGGATGGTAATTATGCGCACCGTATTTATCTTCCAGTTCGATATAATCCTTAGACACCATAAAATCAGGTTTCCTTTTTTGTCAAAAAATAAATATTAAAAAACGGACAGTATCCTCTTTTGAGGTTCAAATTTAAATAAAAAACATCCATCAAATTATGGCTTATATACCGAATTGACAAGGCTATACCCTCTTCCAAAGAAAAGATATCTTTGCTTTTCAACGGTTCAGCCCCGAAAAATCAGCAGGATGCCGAAATGCAATCCGCGCCGCGAAGAGGAAATGAGAAAAGCGGGGCAGCAGCTTTATTTTACTAAAAGCAGCTTATATACGAAAACCTTGCCTCCTGAAGCGAGTGAGCAGAAATAAACTCCGCCGGGGGGATCCCGTTCGTTAAAAACAGCCGTATGAGTTCCCGCGGCTTTAGTTTCATTCAGCAATACCTCGACTTCCCGGCCAAGAGCATCGTATATAATTAGCTTAACTGTTCCGCTTTCTTTCAGGTTGTTTGCGATTTTGGCGGACTGATAAAACGGATTATGATAACATAAGATTGCGTAATTATCGGAACTGCGAACCGGTTCCGGCTCATTGCTGAGAGGAAATCAGCCGAAAGAGACCACCGTGCTCACATAATACTATTA
>CAIMOS010000209.1 GCA_903843135.1 uncultured Ignavibacteriales bacterium
CTTCTATATATTTATAATACTTTATCTTTGAATTTAGTTCAGTATTCCACTATCGCGGAAAAACTCGCCGTCTTGGGGAAAAATTAACAATAATATTACTGCTAATGGGTTGCAAATTACGGAAAAAGTGAGGGAAATTAAAATGGATTATATATTAAACAAGAGGGGGGAATTCAATGAAATTTCGAGGTTTACTCGAAAGATAAAATTATCGGTGATTGTGCCCCAGTAAATTAACACCCCTTTCTTTGATGGTTCAAGGGATTTTTCGGTGGCACTTAAGAATATGCCGTTCCGATGGAACTTTGGATATGTGGGATGGTGATCGGGTTACTAATTATTTCGTTCCAACGGAACTTCCGGGGAGCAAGTATCTGACGGGATGAGCGGAAAACAATCCTGTGTGTTTCGACTGTCTCTCTGATGTATTGAGACGAAATCCGGCCTCTGTGAAAAATTAGATTAGAATTGAAATTAACCTTGGCCAATTAATGTCTTAACTGCGCAGCAGTGGAATCTTGGTAACAAACCCGGCCAAAAGTAATTTAGAGTTCCGCAGGAGCGACATTAAACTTTTGCCACCGTTTTTTCAGCTGAACCGTATCAGTGACAGTATCAGTATCAGAGTAGGTGACGAAAATCTGTGTCATCTGTGGCCCTTTTAACCGCGGAAAAACGGGAGTGCCGGAGTAACCTCCTCCGAAATTTTCACTATATTTCGAGGACTCATTAAACTGATTGGAATATGATTAAAATCACTCTTTGTCTCCTGTTTGCCGTAATAATAAGCACTGCTTTTGCGCAAACGCCATTTGAAAAATCCGGCTATAGAAAACTGACCACCCATAAAGAGATCACAGATTATCTGACTGCGGTCGCCGGGGCTAACAAACATTTTGAAATTGAATACATCGGAACTTCGTCCAAAGGGAGGGAGATACCGGCAATCAAATTATCAGAAGGCAAATTCGGCGCGGATAACTCAAAAATTAAAGTTCTCCTCTTCGCGCAGCAGCACGGCGATGAACCTTCCGGAAAAGAAGGAGCGCTGCTTCTCGTCAGCAGATTCGCCTCAGGAGAACTTAATTACCTTCTGAAAAAAATCGACCTGGTTATCGTTCCGCAGATGAATCCCGACGGCGGCGAAGTTAACAGAAGAAGAAACGGTAACGGCGCGGATCTGAACCGGGACCATCTGATTCTGATGCAGCCGGAAAATCAGGGGCTTCATAAATTTTTTAACAAGTATATGTTCGAAGCCTCGATGGATGTGCACGAATATTCACCTTACTCACAGAGCTGGATAAAGTTCGGCGCGATCAAAAACTCTGATGAACAGATTGGCAGATTAACAAATATCAATGTGTCTGCTGCGATAAGGAAGTACTCGGGTGAGAAGTATATTCCATACATAAAGAAATATATCACAGAAAAAGGATTTTCCTGTTTTGATTACATCCCTGGCGGAGTGCCGGAAGCTGACTATATCCGCTACAGTACCTTTGATATTAACGACGGAAGACAGGGTTTTGGTTCACTCGGAACATTCTCTTTCATTCAGGAGGGAAAAAACGGTAGAGACTCGATAGATAATATTGAAAGACGCTCGAAAGGGCAGATGACGGGTATGCTCGGTTTCCTGGAGTATCTCTCAAAAAACAGTAAAGAAATAAAAGCGCTTGTTAAAAAAGAGCGCGAGAAAACTGTTAAAGGCGAACCGAAGAATGTCGCGGTTCAGATGATACACGTCAGTGACGGAAGCACGCTGAAAGCGCCTTTGCTTTCAGTTGCCACCAACCGCGACACGCAGATTGTCGTTAAGAATTTTCGCCCGGTTGTTAAATCTCTTTTTGACGTTACAAAACCCGCGGGTTACCTTGTTCCCGAAAGCCGCCTTGAGTTATTGGTCTGGGCGGAAAGACACGGGCTGAAGATTGAAAAATATGTCCCCTCAAAACGAGATATAATTGAAGAGTATACAATCACCAAAATCGATTCAATTGATTTCGAGGGCGATATAGTTGCTGATCCCTCTTTTGAAACAAAAAAATTAACAGGTGATAATCTGGCGGGGAATTATATGTTTATTCCGACTGCGCAGCTGGCGGGCAACATTATAGTGCAGGCGCTTGAGCCGAAGAGTATGATAGGGCTTGTAACATACAAATCATTTGAACATTTGCTCGTTAAGAATGCACCGTTCCCTGTTTTGCGCCTGATCCGGAAGTAGATCAGAGATAAGAGGAAAGGGGTAAATACAGTTTTTTCCTTCCGTGCACTTTGCGTTTGGGATTGTTCCTGAACGCAAAGGCCCCAAGTAAATGATTCCGTATAAATCACAAATCTGTAACAGCAGGCCCTATACATCAATACGAAATCGATACGGTGAAATAGCACACTGATGACACTGATACAACAGATTTCCACGGATTCTTAAACGCAAAGCCGCCAGGGTTTTCGCAAAGAGCGCAAAAAAATCAAAGCCGCCACACAAAAAATGATTCTGTAGAAATCAAATCTCTGTAACAACAAGTCCTATACATCAACGGGGCTTTGATACGGTGAAATAGCACACTGATGACGCAGATACAACAGATTTCCACGGATTCTTAAACGCAAAGCCGCCAAGGTTTTCGCAAAGAGCGCAAAAATAATCAAAGCCGCCACACAAAAAATGATTCTGTAGGAATCAAATCTCTGTAACAACAAGCCCCATACATCAACGGGACTTTGATACGGTGAAATAGCACACTGATGACGCAGATACGACTGATTTCCACGGATTCTTAAACGCAAAGCCGCCAAGGTTTTCGCAAAGAGCGCAAAAAAAATCAAAGCCGCCACACAAAAAATGATTCCGTCGGAATCAAAGCTCTGTAACAACAAGCCCTATACATCAACGGGACTTCGATACGGTGAAATAGCACACTGATGACACTGATACAACAGATTTCCACGGATTCTTGAACGCAAAACTTCAGAGGAATTAAACCCACCTTAAATACCCCCCGCTTTTTGCTCGGTATATTTCAGATAACCAATATCTTTCTTAATTTGGGTTATATTAAATGCTAAATTGAAATCACGTGAGGACCGATATGTTCAGATTAACCTTTCTAATGCTCACTGTTCTGCTCAGCCTGTCAAACGCACAGCCGCTTAAATACCCGGAGGCAAGAAAATCCGGTCAGAAAGATGTTTACTTCGGAACAACCGTTGATGATCCTTACAGGTGGCTTGAAGACGGAACCACCACGGAGACAAAAGCGTGGGTGGAAAGCCAGGTTAATCTTTCCGAGAGTTACCTTTCACAAATTCCATACCGTCAGCAGATACACGGCCTGATCGAAGGCTGTATGAACTATCCGAGATACGCTTCTCCTTTCCGCGAAGGCGGCTATTATTACTTCTATAAAAATGACGGGCTCCAGAATCAATCGGTATTATACAGGCAAAAAGGACTGGACGGGAAAACGGAATTGTTTATGGATCCCAACGCGTTTTCGGAAGACGGAACAGTCGGGCTGCGCTCGCTTAATTTTTCAAAAGACGGAAGCAAACTTGCTTACGGCATCTCGCGCGGAGGCTCGGACTGGAATGAGATTTTTGTTTTGGATACTAAAACAAAAAAGAAATACCGCGACTCAATCGCCTGGGTGAAATTTTCCGGCGCGGTATGGTACGGAAACGGATTTTACTACAGCCGTTATGACGCGCCCGCCGCAGACGGGAAAACATACTCGGAGAAAAACAAAAACCATAAAGTTTATTACCATATTCTCGGAACGGAGCAGTCACAGGACAGATGCTTTTATTCCGATACCTCGTCCTTAATATTTAACTCTGTAAGCATCTCTGATGATCAGATGATTATGTTCCTTTACAAAAGCGGCCGGGGAAAAGGGAACCAGCTGTTTTACAGGAAAATAAAAGGCGGCAAAAAAGATTTTACCCCGCTTAACTCAGATATGGATTTTCAGTATTCAGTAGTTGATAATGACAATGATAATATCATAGTATATACAAATATAGGCGCTCCGAACGGCAAAGTGATTATGGTTAACATCGCCAACCCGGCAAAAATCGTATCGAAGGACCTTATTCCCGAACAGGAATTTGTTCTTGATAACGTGTCGGCTGCCGGAGGCAAAATATTTGTTACTTATATGAAGGATGTAAAACACAAAGTATATGTCTATGATTATCGAGGGATATATGAACGTGAGATAGAATTACCGGGTCCGGGCACTGTTTCCGGTTTCTCCGGCAAAAGAGATGAAAAAGAGGTTTTTTATACGTTTACCTCATTCACTCATCCCAATACTATATATAAGTACACAATTAAAACCGGCGCAAGCGAACTGTTCAGAGCATCGGATGTAAAGTTTAATCCGGACAACTACACAACCGAACAGGTGTTTTATAACAGTAAAGACGGCACAAAAGTGCCGATGTTTATCGTTTATAAAAAAGGGATTAAGTTCGACGGAACTAATCCGGCCCTTCTATATGCATACGGCGGATTTAATGTAGCATTGAATCCTGCTTTCAGCGCGTCACGCATTCCGTGGCTTGATATGGGCGGTGTTTTCGCGATGGCGAATCTGCGCGGCGGAAGCGAGTACGGCGAGAAATGGCACGAAGCGGGGATGCTCCTGAAAAAACAAAATGTATTTGATGATTTCATTTCTGCGGCGGAATATTTAATTGAGAAGAAATATACTTCTTCGCCAAGACTCGCAATGCACGGAGGTTCCAACGGCGGGCTGCTTGTCGGCGCCGTAATGTGTCAGCGCCCGGAGTTATTCGGAGTTGCGATACCGGAAGTTGGAGTAATGGATATGCTGCGTTATCATAAATTTACAATCGGCTGGAACTGGGCGAGTGAGTACGGAACGAGTGATGACGAAACAAATTTCAGGAACCTGTACGGTTACTCGCCGCTTCATAATCTGAAAAAAGGAGTCAAATATCCGTCCACTTTGCTTACAACAGCAGACAGGGATGACCGTGTGGTTCCCGCGCATTCATTTAAATTCGCGGCGAGGCTGCAGGAGCAGCACGGAGGAGAAAATCCGGTTCTGATCAGGATTGATACC
>CAIMOS010000210.1 GCA_903843135.1 uncultured Ignavibacteriales bacterium
CGAGTTAAAGAAACTGGCACGCGAACTTCGCAACAACAGCACAAAAACAGAAGTGCTTTTGTGGCTAGAGTTAAAGAACGGAAAAATGCCCGGTTATGATTTCCACAGGCAAAAACCGTTGTACGAATATATCGTAGACTTTTTCTGCCGCGATCTGATGCTTGCGATTGAGATCGACGGAATCAGCCATATCGGCAAGAACAGCGAGGATAAAAAGAGACAAACTGACCTTGAAGAAGCGGGGATCAGGTTCCTGCGGTTCTCAGATGATGATGTTTTTTACAGGATGGATGATGTTTTGAATGAGATTAAGAGATGGATAAATGAAAATAAGGAAACTGCGAGGTGAAATTGGGGTGATTTCAGATTGCTGACTTATCGAAGCTTGTTTAACACACCCCCCGGCTAAAGCCGGACCCCTCTCGTAGAGGGGATTTTTTTTAATCTTTTGGCTATTTCTCTTGTGTTTGTATTCTGAACGCAAGTTCACTACTTTTAAATCCGCCGTTTTTTGTTTTATGTCAAAGCCAGTCGGGACCGGCATAATAACCGCGGGCGGCGCTGCGGCTTCGAGGCACGCTGTATCATCAAATTAAAAATATAGAACGAGATTAAATGAATACCGAGAAAACAGGTTTCAATACAAAACTTATCCACGCAGGCGCAATAGACGACCGGTTCGGCTCAGCCACCGTCCCGATTTATCAGACATCAACATTTTCATTCGAAAGCGCGGAATACGGCGCGCAGTGTTTTACCGGCGAACGCGATGGTTTTATATACACCCGGATTGCAAACCCTACGATTAAGGCCCTGGAACAGCAGATTGCCGTCCTCGAAAACGGTTATGGCGCAATTGCCGTAAGTTCGGGAATGGCCGCGGTTACTACCATATATCTCGCGCTTATGAGCAGCGGCGATCATATCGTCAGTACGGACGCCATCTACGGCCCGTCGCGCAACGTAATGGAAAAACAATTTTCGCGCTTCGGATTCCAGTCAACATACCTTGACACCACTGATATTGAAGCCGTGAAAAAAGCAATCCGCCCGAATACAAAAATATTGTATATCGAAACGCCGTCGAACCCCACAATGTCAGTCAGCGACCTTAAAGCCTGTGCCGAAATTGCCCACGCAAATAATATTCTGCTCGTGGTGGATAATACTTTCAGCAGCCCTTATCTGCAAAAACCGATTGACTTCGGCGCGGACATAGTTTTTCACTCTATGACAAAATTCATTAACGGCCACGCGGATATTGTCGCGGGCGTTATAATTACAAAAGAACAGAGTATTTACACTCAGTTAAGGAATATGATGATCAGCCTCGGGTGCAATATGGATCCTCACCAGGCGTATATGGTTATCCGCGGACTAAAAACACTCGCAATCAGAATAGACCGCGCGCAGGAAAACGCGGCTAAAGTGGCTGATTTTCTTGAGGCGCACCCTAAAGTTGCGTGGGTTAAATATCCGGGACTTAAATCCCACCCTCAGTATGAGGTTAGTAAAAAACAGATGTCGGGAAGCGGTTCGATGATCTCATTCGGATTAAAAAGCGGTTTCACGGGCGCGAAAACGCTGATGAACAGCGTGCGGCTTGCTTTACTTGCGGTTTCTCTCGGGGGTGTAGAAACTCTGATACAACACCCGGCTTCTATGACACACTCAAAGGTGTCGCCGGAGGATAAACTGAAGTCCGGAATAACCGATGACCTCATCCGTTTCGCTGTGGGAATTGAAGATGCCGCTGATATTATTGCCGATCTCGAACAAGGTTTAGAAAAAGTTTAGTTAAAACTTTGCGGCCCTCTGCGCCTTCTTTGCGTAACTTTGCGCAACTGTTCTTTTCAGCAGCGCCCTAAAGGATCTCTATAAGAGAACCGCGGAGTTGTTATAGGCCTGCGGTTGGCAACACAAGCCAACTTCATTTTCAGAACAATTTTCTGATCATTGATACTTGATTAAAAAACTTCCACGTCACTGATAAGCACCATACCGCTGTAGTTTTTTAGCATAGTTTTTAGTTTTTCCGCGGCTTTATAAATTTTTTCAGGTTCTTCAACCACGATGATCATAACGTTAGTAGTGACGTCGGTTAACTCAAACCCCTGCTGCCTCCCGTGCTTCCCCGTTCCGGCGACGCCGTGAATCAGTGTGTAACCGCTTATTTCGCATTCTTTAAGTATCCTCAGCGCGGGATTAAGTTTCACGGACTCTAATATTATCTCTAATTTTTTCATCATCGCACCGGCTATATTAATTGTGATATGTAAAAGTAAAATGGTATACCAAAGATTATGTTAAACGGAAAAGTTATCGCGAGCGACATTGTTATATAGTATGAGGGGTTTGCCTCCGGAATAGCCATTCTGACCGCGGCAGGAGCGGCTATATAGCTCGCACTGGCAGAGAGCACCGCGAACAGCACCCGGTCGCCTTCGCTCAGCCCCAGCGAGGAGGCAAGTATTATCGCGATAATTGCATTTACAACCGGCATAATTATCGCAAAAAAGAAGAGCACAAGCCCGACTTCCTTAAATTCCCCGATCCTTTTTCCCGCGAGCATTCCCATCTCCAAAAGGAACAGCGCAAGCACCCCGTTAAACGGCTGAACGAAAAACGGTTTTACCATCTCCATTCCCTTTTCGCCGCTTATATATCCGATTATCAGTCCGCCTGTTAACAGCACGATGCTTGCGTTGAACAGCGATTCTTTAATAAGGTCCTGCAAGTCTCCTTTTGCCGTATCGGTTGTTGATTTTTTAAGATAACGGACAAGCAGTATCGAGACAAAAATTGCCGGAGATTCCATCAGCGCCATCATCCCCACCATATAACCGTTGAAATGCACGGCCGCCTGTTCCAGAAACGTGGAAGCAGTGACAAAGGTAACCACGCTTACACTTCCGTAATGCGCCGCTATTGCTCCGGAATTTGTAACGTCAAGTTTTAACCACTTAAAAAGCACAAAGAAGGATAACACCGGAATTATTATGCCGAGAATGACCGCAATTACTGTTGAGATCATCACGCCGCCGGTAAAACCGGTCTTTGATAATTCTACGCCGCCTTTAAAACCGATTGCCATCATAAAATAAATAGAAAGTGTTTTTCCTATCGCATTGGGAATTTCGAGGTCCGATTTTAACACCGTCGCTACAAACCCCAGTATAAAAAACAGGACCATCGGGGATGTTAAATTATTGAGGGATCCGCTTAACAATTCAGTCATTTATTCTTAATTAGGTGTCTAAAATTATATTGAATATTTTTCCACAATCTCCGGCGGTATTCTGACCGGCCGTCCGGATACGGTTGAAACAAGCGTATACAAAAAATAGCCGGTTGCAGCTTCTTTTCCGTTCTCTTTTTTCAGGATCCAGAAGTTTACCCTGGCCTGTGCCGCGCCTACTTCGGCAATCTGTGTCCTGACTGTAACAATCTTGTCTTCCAGTTTCAGTTCCCTTTTAAAAGAAAGGTGCACATCGCTGATTACCCACGTCAGGTTCTTCTCCAGGAACTCCTTCATTGACATCTTATAATTATTTTCCATCTGGTCATATCTGGCCGCCAGGACGTAATCCATATACCTCGAACTGTGCACGTGGTTGTTAACATCAATATCATCGGGCCTGATTCTTACTTCGCTCTCGAAAATTGAGTACATATTTATCTTTTTTCTGTGTAATTTTTTGCGAACCGTTCGCCGAACCGTTCGCTTTATGTGTGCAAAAAATTAATTTATCTTTGAAACGCTTTTAAAATAAATCTTTTTAGGAATAAATATTGAAAATTTAATTTGTTTGGGAGTAAAAACGGGATTATTTTGTACCAGGTTTAAGGGTCTCGGTGCCTGTTGATAAAATGTGGATAACTTTTTTTGTGAAACCCTGTTTCACGCTGGTAAAAACCCCCGATATTAACTTAACCCTGTTTTTTTGTTAGTTTATTAAAAAGAAACCCCCCAATTCATTGTTTTATAAGGATTTACCTTATATTAACAGTGTGTTGAGAACTTGTTGATAACTTTTTATAATCAGATTTTTTATTTATTTATTTTGAAATTATGCCGTTTTTAAAAGCCTTAAGTGTGGATAACTGTATATAAATGAGGTATTTAATTAACACGCAAGAGCAACCTTCAGCCGCCCGGAATATCTGGGAGGACTGTTCGAAGATAATCAAACTTGAGATAAAAGAACAGCCTTTCGTAACCTGGTTTTCGCCGGTAAAACCGGTAGAGCTTACTGCCGATAAAATCATTCTTCAGATTCCAAATATTTATTTTGCCGAGTGGATAGACAGTAAATATAAAAGCCTGATCCACCGCGCGCTGAAACAAACAACCGGACTCGATCTTAAATATGAGTTCAGGGTGGTTGAAGAAGATTTTGGAAATCCCGATATACCGGAACCGCCTGTCGAATTAAAAATAAAATCTGCCCCGATCAAAACATCGCCGCAGGTTCCGAACGGACTGAATCCCAAATATACGTTCGATAATTTTATTAAAGGGGAAAGCAACGAGCTTGCCTTCTCCGCGGCACACGCCATCACGCAAAACCCGGGTAAAAATCCCTTTAATCCGTTTTTTATTTACGGCGGTGTGGGTTTGGGTAAAACCCACCTGATCCACGCGCTCGGAAATAAAATTGCTGTAGATTTCCCGGAGAAAAAAGTCATCTATCTTTCAACAGATGTATTCACTCAGGAATTTTTTGATTCTATAAGGGATAATAAAATAAACGAGTTCTCCGCGTTTTACCGGAAGATGGATGTTTTAATTATTGACGATATACAGTTTTTAAAGAATAAAGAAAAAACACAGGATCTTTTCTTTAACATTTTTAATATTCTGCACCAGCACAACAAACAGATTGTTTTATCAAGCGACAAACCGCCCAAAGAACTGCAGGGGATGGAGGACCGGCTTATCTCCCGGTTCAACTGGGGGTTAACAGCAGATATTCAGCCGCCTGCTTACGAGATGCGTATAGCTATCCTTTATAAAAAAGCGGAAGACATCGGGATAACTATTTCTCACGAAATAATGGATTATATCGCAATTAATATAACTTCCAACATCCGTGAACTCGAAAGTTGCCTTATTAAGTTGCTTGCAAATTCCGCGCTCAACTTTAAGGAGATCGACCTTAATCTGGCAAAAAGTACCGTGCGGGAAATTTCGACGGCAAAGAGGGTTGCCGTAAACATAGATGTAATAACAAAAATCACCAGTGATCATCTTAATATAGATGAGAAAAAGATCCGTGATAAAACCAGAAAGCAGGAAATTGTAAACGCCCGGCAGATATCTATGTACCTCAGTAAAGAGATGACAAAGTTATCGTTAAAGAATATTGGTCTCCATTTCGGGGGAAGAGACCACTCCACCGTTATTCACGCGTGCGACTCGGTAAAAAAACAAATACTGAATGACGAAGGTTTTAAAAAGACCGTCGAAGATATTAAATATAAAATTGAATTAACCTGTGGATAACTTGTTAACAGGCGGTGGAAAATTTGTTAATAACTGTGTATATTTCAACACTGTGTGTATAACCGGTATTAAAAACTGTTTTATTAATAACTTATCAACACTGTTACAAAACC
>CAIMOS010000211.1 GCA_903843135.1 uncultured Ignavibacteriales bacterium
AGAAACATCGTCGTGGGCATCAATTACAAGGTCGATTTTCTGACTCTTCACAAAGTTAATAATTTCAAAGAAACTCTTGATCCCTTTATGATAGACAATTACTTTATCAATATTCTTGTTGCTGTTGAACGCGACAAAGTTTTTAGAATCAGCAAGTACTAAGATGTACGGATTTAGATTCTCTTTTATAAGTTTTATCAAAGGTGTCGTTACAAGGCCGTCACCCAGTCGATTTAACCTTATAAAAAGGATGCGGGGATTTTCGGGGAGAGTAATTCTACCGTCCCGGTTCTTTACCCTGAACAGCAAGATCAGCAGTTTCAGGAAAAAGTTCTTTAATATAATTTCAATTTTCTTAGAGCGCTCTTTCATCTATGCCGTTCTTTCCCATTAGAGTTTGGATCTTAGAATTTATCCTCTCAAATGGCAGGTTGTTAAAACATTCTTTCTTTTTCGGGCAGACAAGCAAATTACAGGCTATGCAGTCAAGTTCATCGAGACGAACCCATTCATTTTTAGGGCCGTAAGGGCCCTGTAAATTGGGGTTGGTAGGGCCGTGAATACTCAGAACAGGTAAATTCAGCGCGACGGCAAGGTGCATCGGGCCGCTGTCGTTAGCGATTACAATATCACATCTTTTCATCAAAGCGCCCATCCTTGTTATATCGGTGAACGGAGCTTTGATGATCCTGTCATCAACCAGTGTCGAAATAATTCCGTTTACCTGGGCTTCATCATCAGGGCCCCAGACGAGGAGCAATTTACATTTATACTCGTTCAGAAGGGACTTGCAGATATCCAGGAGTTTTTCTGTTGTGCATTTTTTGGAATCCCAGCCGCCCGACGGGCTGATGCAGAACACAAAATCATCCTTGCGGAATTTTTCGTTAAAAAACGACTCCGCAAATTCTGAAGAATCAGCCGGGATACTTATGGCGAAGTTTTCACTTTCACCGGTAATTCCTATCGATTTCAGTAATTCAAGATGAAGTGTGCCGGCGTGGTACTTATCCCGTTCGACAGGTCCGTACAGGTTATATGCATAAGCTCTGCCGCGGTAAGGGAATCCGGCACGGTAACGTGCACCGCTGATGTAGGTCATCATCGCTGTGCGCGGATTAGAATACAGATCCAGGACAAGATCATATCTCCGGACGATCAGGCCCCAATAAAAGGCGATAGCAGCGGGGAAAGAAAGTTTTTTGAGAACTATAGTTTCATTGATGTAAGGTGATCCTTTTAAAAGCGGCTCGCTTGGCCGTTCCGTAAGGAAGTCAATCTTTGCGCCGGGAAAATCTTTTCGAAGGTTTTCAAGGACGATCGATGAGAGGATAACGTCACCGATTCCCTTGAGTTTAATGCAAAGTATCCGTCTGACCTTTTCTTTTTCTATGGTCATTTTTGAACAATTCGGAGAATGAGAGACTGCAATTATTTATATTTACACTTTTAAGTTTAAATTATCTTTGCAATTTAATTAAATGGAAATTAATTCTTAGCAGAATGCCCACAATTCTAGAAATAATAAATCTGTCCGCAGAGTACCTTGCAAAAAAGGATGTGGAGTCCCCCCGGCTTAATGCCGAACTTTTGCTCGCCTCGGTGCTCAAAACCAACCGGGTCGGGTTATACCTGATGTTCGAACGTCCGCTCCAGGAAAATGAAGTAAACTCCTACCGCGAATTTATCCGCCGCAGGGGGGGCAGGGAACCTCTGCAGTATATCCTGGGAGAGGATGAGTTTATGGGACTGAAAATGAAGGTCAATAAATCTGTTCTTATCCCTCGCCCGGAAACTGAAATTCTGGTGGAAGAGTCGATTAAAATATTAGCGGGCATTCCTGAACCTCATATACTGGACATCGGCTGCGGAAGCGGTAATATAGCAATTGCGATCGCGAAGAATCTGCCGGGCGCGAAAATCATATCAATTGACAAAGATGCTTCAGCGATAGAAGTCGCGAAGGAAAACGCGGAGATGAACGGTGTATCCGGCTCGGTCAGTTTTTTTCAGATTGATGCAAATGAGATGGAGAGTAAATTCGCCAAACAATTTGATCTGATTGTGTCCAACCCGCCATATGTTTCAATACGCGATTTTGAAGAACTGCAGCTTGAAGTCAGGGAATACGAACCTGTATATGCCGTCACCGACGATTCTGACGGCCTGACTTTCTATAAGATAATTGCCGGGAAATCACAAAATCTGTTAAAGCCCGGAGGAAAAGTGGCAGTTGAAATGGCAATGGGACAGAGCAAAGATATCGCCTCAATATTTGAAAAAAATGATCTGGGCAATATCAGCGTCATTAAGGACCTTGCCGGGATTGAGCGGATTGTAACCGGAGAACTCAGATGAGAGCATTAGTGCAGAGGGTATCATCAGCCGGTGTGGAGATTGATTCCCACAAGTATAAGAAAGATATAGGTCCGGGTATGCTGATTCTTCTCGGTGTAAAGGAAGGCGACTCTGAGGAAGATGTAAATTTTGTTGCGGATAAATGTGCCAACCTCAGGATATTTGAGGACGCTGCTGAGAAAATGAATCATTCCTTAAAGGATACATACGGTGAAGTTTTAGTCATTTCCCAGTTCACTCTCTACGGTGATACTGCAAAAGGGAACCGGCCTAATTTTACTGCTGCCGCAAAACCGGAGGAAGCTAACCGGCTTTATGAACTTTTTATTAAAAGGATGGGAGTGAACCTCGGCGCTGAAAAAATAAAATCAGGAATTTTTGCCGCGATGATGGAAGTGAGCCTTGTAAATTCCGGCCCGGTTACGGTAATGGTTGAATCGAAGGTTAAGTAAAATGTCCAAACTTATATTCTTATTCTTTGATGGCGTCGGCGCCGGCAAACCTGATAAAGAGAATAACCCTTTCTTTAAATATTCTTTCAGCCTGGTGAATATGAACTTCAGTTCACCTCCGTATAATGGAAATCTTCCGATGACAAGTTTTGACGGAAGTATGATTATGTTCGAAGTCGATCCTATGATGGGAATCGAAGGTTATCCGCAAAGCGGGACGGGACAAACTTCAATTCTCTGCGGAATAAATGCGTCGAAGGTCGTCGGGCAGCATTTTGGGCCCTTCCCGCATTCAACACTCCTGCCTTATCTTGAGAACGAAAGCATAATAACCGCTTATATTAAAGCAGGGAAGAAAGTTGATTTTTTCAATGCCTACCCTCAGATATTTTTCGATTATATCAATTCGGGCAAGCAGCGCCTCGGGGCCTTCGCTACCTGTGCACGGCTTAACGGCCTGAAACTGAATGGCGTTGATGAAGTTCTCGACGGTACGGCACTTACCGCGGAAATCACGGGTGAGAGATGGAACAAATCGCTGAATTATTCACTGCCGGTCAGTACTCCGGAAAATTCAGCCAGGCGATTACTGAGAAGGGCCGCTGAATCTGATTTACTTGTTTATGAGTACTTCCTTACGGATCATATCGGCCACGGGCGCGTAAAGGATGACGCGGAATTGCTGATACACCAGTTCGACAGATTTCTCTACACAATTTTCAGTGAGTTTGATAAGAACACAACCACTGTTTTCCTATGCTCTGATCACGGTAATTTTGAAGATACTTCAGTTAAATCGCATACTATGAATCCCGCAATCGCAATTGCCGCGGGACAGAATATGAATCTTCTCGCGGGGGAGATTAAATCGCTTCCTGACATAAAACCGGCAATATTAAAATATGTGATGTGAGACGGTATCCTTTAATATCCCTGCTCGCTGCATTTGCTTCCGGGATTATTGCTTCGGATTATTTTCCTTTTCAGCCCCCGTTCCTGATTCTTTTAAGTGTCCTCCTTTTATTCCTGATTTCCGCCGTTACGTTCACCAAATTAAAACAGTATGCGGTCTCTTCAGTAATTAATGCAGCCGCATTAATCATTTTATTTTTCTCACTTGGCGCTTTCAATTTTTCAATTGACCCAACAAAGGCCGCGAAGGATTTTATCCCTTTCGATCAGCTCGACAGAATAAAGGCATCCGGTATAATTAAGGATGTCTCTTTATTAAGGGAAAAAAAGTTTGAGGTTACGTTAGAAATAATTTCTGTTGAAGGTATTTCTGTATCGAATACAAATAATAGTTTTCTGGTACGCCTGAATTCAAAATCAATTGATTCGATAAAATATTTGAACCGATCATTACTCCCCGGTGATATCGTTGAAGTCACAGGGAAATACCGCAAGCCGCCCGGACGGCGGAATCCCGGTGAATTTGATTACCGGAAATATTTAAATTGTAACGGCATTACAGGTTTTGTCTATGTCAACAACCCTGCGGATGTAAAGACGATAAGCCAGGGGAAGAATTTCTTTTCAAGGCTTATCAATCAATGGCGAAAAGAAATAGGATACAGAATTGATCTGATCCACGACAGGCAAACTGCAGGATTTCTAAAAGGATTGCTTTTGGGGGACAGAAGCCAGATTGACAGCAGTATGATGAGGGATTTTATGGAGACCGGGCTTGTGCATATAATCGCAATTTCAGGACTCCATATTGTTGTCATAGCGTATATCCTCTTTTTGCTCCTGCAAAGGTTCCCGCTCCCGCTGAGGTATGGATTAACATCATTATCTCTTTTGTTGTTTATGTTTCTCACAGGAGCTCCGCCGCCGGTGGTGAGGGCCGTTATAATGGCGCTGATTGGGATCAGCGCGGTTATACTGAACCGCAGCAAAGACATATTAAACATCGTAGCGCTGACCGCAATGGTGAGTTTAATTATAAGTCCGGGTGATTTGTTCACTCCCGGGTTCCAGTTATCCTACGGTGCAGTTCTTGGGTTAGTATTAATATTCCCCGAGTTCAGATCAAAGTTTATCGGCAGTAAAAAGCTTCCGCTCCTGATAAAGTGGACAGCGGAGCTTGTCCTTGCCACAATCTCTGCACAATTGATGATTCTTCCGATCACTCATTACTACTTTGGGATTTTCTCGTTATTATCTATACCCGCGAATGTTATCGCGGTGCCGCTAAGTAATTTTTTAGTAGCGAACGGAATTATTACTGTGCTGTTTTCATTCATCTCATCAGGGATCGCGCAGATTCTTGGATATGCAAATGATCTGATGACTTTCGGACTGTTCTGGATCGTCCGGTTTTCAGGCGGGTTTGATCTTACATATATTCCGGTCCACGGAATCAGTATTGTGAAAGTAATTTTACTTGGAACTTCATTAATGATCTTTGTGTATTTCCTGCGTAAAACTTCTACCGTGAAGCCGGTAATGGGTCTTACGCTAACCTTTATTGCAGTACTCACGGTTTTCTCTTCCGGAGGGGATGAATTACTAGAGAAAGGGAAGCTGAATCTTCTTATGATAGATGTCGGTCAGGGGGACGCATTTTTATTTAGGACACCGGACAACCAAACAATTCTTATTGACGGCGGAAAAGCCGATGAAAACTTTAACACCGGTGAGAGAGTGATACTACCGCTCCTGGACAGACTTGGTATTGATAAGATAGATTTCGCGGTTATAAGCCACAACGATGCCGATCATTTCGGTGGCTTGACCGCGCTCGGCGCTAACAACCGGATAAGAAAGGTAATTATATCACCGGTAATGCCGGATGACGCGGATGGACTTATATTAAAGCAGTTTTTTAATAGTTGTGGCGCTGAAGTAATTGAACTGAGGGATACTGCGCTGGAGATTGGCGGAATGAAATTGTTTTTCCTGGGGAATCAGATTCCCTTTGATCTCTCAAGGAATGACAGGGGATTGGTCGTCAAGATCCAGTACGGGAAAACCGGTTTTTTGTTTAGCGGAGACGCCGGATTAAAACGGGAAGCGATACTAGCCGGTACGTACGCCGGTTTTCTTGATTCAGACATTCTTAAAGTCTCTCACCACGGCAGTAAAACTGGAACCGGGAAAAAATTTCTTGAGTTGGTTACTCCGTCTGTCAGCCTGATAAGCGCAGGGGCAAATAATTTTTACGGGCATCCTTCGGCGGAAGTATTGAAGAACCTCAATTCCGTAAAATCCAAGGTTTTTCGCACCGATCTTGAAGGGGCCGCGTTGATCATCTCAGACGGCGAAAAAATCTACCGGAAGAGTTGGCTTTGAATATTCTTTTGATAATTTAAAGGATCAATAAATTTAAGTTTTATGCAAGTCAGACATAATTGTATCGGTATACTCGGAGGCGGGCAGTTAGCCAGGATGTCTCTTCAGGCAGCAAGCAGGCTGGGAATCAGCATTGCAATACTCGAAAAACATTCCGGTTCTCCCGCGGGAATGCTGACTCGTAAGGAATTCGCCGGTTGGGTTGATAATCACATTCTGCTTGAACAGTTCGCGCGACAGTGCGATGCAGTAACATTGGAAAATGAATTTATTGACGCCTCTAATCTTTATTTTATCGAGACGCTTGGTATCAGGATGGTTCCGTCATCTGATACAATCGCGCTGATCCAGGATAAATATATTCAGAAGAGGACCCTGGCCGCTGCCGGAATTCCGGTTCCTGCTTTTATTCCGGTTACTGATACTTCAGAATACCAGAAATTAAAAAAATTATTTGGTAAGAAGTTTTTACTTAAGTCACGCAAAATGGGTTATGACGGTTACGGAAATGCGATGATAACTTCACCCGAAGATTATGTGTCATCAATCGAGAAACTGACCAAGCGGCATTCAGATATTTATGCTGAAGGATTTGTTAATTTTGAAAAAGAACTTGCGGTGATGGTCGTCAGGACACAAAAAGAAGTTAAAACCTACCCGGTTGTCGAAACGATACAGGAAAATCATATCTGCAAACTGGTTCTTGCGCCGGCCGGAATTCCGAAAAAAACTGCTGAACTTGCAAAACAAATCGCGGTTGCCGCGGTTGAAGCAGTCGATGGTTTCGGCATCTTCGGTGTGGAACTCTTCTGCAATTCTGCAGGAGATGTACTTGTTAATGAGATGGCTCCGAGGCCCCATAATTCAGGACATTACACAATAGAAGCAACGGTCACGTCACAATTTGAGAACCATATCCGTTCTGTTCTGGGGTTACCTCTTGGCAGTACGGAAATGAACTGTAAGAATGCTGTGATGATCAATATTCTCGGAAGAGGCGACGGCACCGGCGAGATCAAAAATATGGACAAACTGATGAAGATGGGTGATTTTTATCTTCATAATTACGGAAAGAAAGTATCCAGGCCGGGACGAAAGATGGGTCACATTACGTTGAAAGGTGATGATATGAGTGTTCTGATAAAGCAAGCAAAGAAGATTGAAAGGACAGTAGTGATATGAGTAGACAGAATGAATTGAATCCGCAGGTTGGCATTATTATGGGAAGTGACAGTGACCTCCCGGTAATGCAGGAAGCGGGAACAATGCTCGCGGAATTCGGCGTGCCATATGAGATCAAAATTGTATCTGCACACCGGACGCCTGACCTTATGGCGCAGTATGCTAAGGAAGCGCCCGGACGCGGCCTGAAAATTATTATCGCGGGTGCCGGCGGCGCTGCACATTTACCCGGAATGACTGCCGCGTTTTCGGTTTTACCGGTAATCGGGGTTCCGATAAAATCGAAATCTCTGGAAGGGCTTGACTCTCTGTTATCCATCGTTCAGATGCCGAACGGCGTTCCGGTAGCGACTGTCGGAATAAATATGGCCAAGAATGCAGGAATTTTGGCTGTCCAGTTTCTGGCTTCGTACGATGAATCTCTGAGAAAAAAAATTGAATCTTATAAAGAACGGATAGCAGCAGAATCGCTGGCGAAAAATGATAAATTGACACAGGTGGGGCTGGGTTAGCCCGCAGGCTGATAACCTCTTTTGATTAAACGACTTATGCGTCCGGTGGGATTTTACTGTTCCACCCGAAGGCGTCATAATATTAAATCTCTTTTGTAATTTTTTTTTGATTGTTTAATTATCAGATATTTACTAATATTAAACATTCATTAATTATTGAGGATTAGCAACTATGCGTTTCACGCTGCTTTTTGTGATGGCCGCTTTTTTAACTGTTGGAAT
>CAIMOS010000212.1 GCA_903843135.1 uncultured Ignavibacteriales bacterium
CCAATTATCAATTGTCAATTATCAAGGGTTGGTATCTGTTATTATATGCTTGTTAAATGGTCCCGCGGATTGTTAATTAATATGCCGTTCTCTATATTTAAAACATAAATACCTTTTCTTCAGTTCTTTTTTGCCGGGCGTTGGCCCAATTAAAACAGGTCTAATAATATGAATTTAGAAGAATACATCACCAGTATCAACAATCGGTACAAACTCGGTAACGCTACAGAGCACACCTTCCGTGGCGACCTCCAGCAGTTAATAGAGTCCCTTGTACCGGGCATTCGCGCCACTAACGAACCCAAACGCCAGAAATGCGGCGCTCCCGATTACATTCTCACCCGAAAAGAAATACCCATTGGTTTCATCGAGGCAAAAGACATAGGTGATCCCGACCTCGACGGCAAAAAGAAACAAGGCAATCAGGAACAATTCGACCGCTATAAATCCTCCCTCAACAATATAATATTTACTGATTACCTCGATTTCCATTTCTACCGCTCCGGACAGTTAACAGCCCAGGTAGCCATTGGCAAAGTCACAACCAAAGGAATAAAACCACTAACAGAAAATTTCGAACGTTTCAGTGAACTCATAACCGGTTTTTGCACTACCATTGACCAGACAATAAAAAGCCCCCTCAAACTCGCTCAGCTTATGGCGGCAAAGGCACGGCTCCTCGCCGACGTCATTCATCGTTCACTTACCAGTGATGAAGAATCCTCGGAGAACAGCACACTCGCAGATCAGATGCGGGCATTCAAAGATATACTCATTCACGACATCACTCCGCATAGTTTCGCCGATGTTTATGCTCAAACCATCGCCTACGGAATGTTCGCTGCGCGTCTCCACGATCCTTCTCTCCCTAACTTCTCCCGTCAGGAAGCTGCCGAACTGATTCCGAAGTCAAACCCTTTCCTCCGCAAACTCTTTGGTTACATCGCCGGACCTGACCTCGATGATCGCATAAAATGGATTGTTGACGACCTAGTGGAAATCTTCCTCGCCTGTAACGTTGCCGAACTCCTCCAGGGCTACGGGCGCGATACCCGGACAGAAGATCCCATCGTTTATTTTTACGAAACATTCCTCAGCGAATACGATCCCAAACTCAGAAAAATGCGCGGAGTATGGAACACGCCTCTCCCCGTGGTTCATTTTATTGTCCGCAGCGTTGACGAAATACTTAAATCCGAATTCAACATTCCGCACGGCTTTGCCGATAACAGCAAAATAAAAATAAAAAGAGATCTTAACGGAAAAAAAGTAGAAGAGGAAGTTCATCGCGTTCAGATACTCGACCCCGCAACCGGAACCGGCACATTCCTTGCCGAAATAATAAAACTCATTCACAAGCGTTTTGAAGGTCAGCAGGGTGTCTGGAGCAACTACGTTGAAGAACATCTTATACCGCGCCTCAACGGATTTGAAATTCTTATGGCTTCATACGCGATGGCTCACCTCAAGTTAGAACTCCTCCTTGGTGAAACCGGGCACCGCCCCGCGAAAGACCAGCGCTATCGTGTCTATTTAACCAACAGCCTTGAAGAGTCACATCCCGATACCGGAACACTCTTCGCCAACTGGCTAAGCGCCGAAGCCAACGAAGCTAACCAGATAAAACGCGATACTCCCGTCGGCATAATAATTGGCAATCCTCCCTATAGCGGCGAAAGCGCGAACAAAGGAGAATGGATTATGGATCTGATGGAGGATTATAAAAAAGAACCCGGCGGAAAAGAAAAACTCAACGAACGCAATCCCAAATGGATAAATGACGATTACGTTAAATTCATCCGCTATGGTCAGTATCATATAGAAAAAAACGGAACCGGTATCCTTGCATTCATAAATCCCCACGGCTATCTCGACAACCCGACATTTCGTGGTATGCGCTGGAACCTGCTTAAAACATACGACAAGATTTATACTCTCGACCTCCACGGCAACAGCAAAAAGAAAGAAACCGCACCCGACGGTTCTCCTGATGTTAACGTATTCGACATCCAGCAGGGTGTATCAATAAACTTCTTCATCAAAACAGGAAACAAAAAACCCGGCGAACTCGCTCAGGTCTTTCATTATGATCTTTTTGGTGAAAGGGAAAATAAATACGAATTCCTTTTTAATAACAACATACACTCCGTTCCTTATAAAGAGATACCTCCTGTTTCGCCTATGTATTTTATGGTGTCAAAGAACTTTGGCTTGGAAGAAGAGTATGTTAAGGGGTTCAGCATTAATGAATTGTTTGTACTTAATAGTGTTGGTATTGTGACCGCTCGTGATTCGTTCACCGTTCATAATTCCCAGGACGAATTACAAAGAACGATTGAGCAATTTTTAACAATCACTGATGAATCCGCCCGTACTAAATTTAATCTTGGGAAAGATGTCAGGGATTGGCAAGTGAAATTCGCAAGGAAGGATTTGGAGAAGTATTATCCTTCTAAAGGCTATATCTGTCGTATTTCCTATAGACCGTTTGATGATAGGTGGACTTTTTTTACCGGCAAATCAAAAGGATTCCATTGTTATCCACGAAACGAAGTGATGCGTCATTTTATAAATAAGGAGAATTTGGCATTAACCGCCATTAGAATTAATAAAGAGAATTCTTATTCTGGAGTTTTTATCACAAGATATATCGCGGAAGCAAGAATTGGCGACAGATTTATTACCAATATTTTCCCTCTATACATTTATAGTTCATTAAATGATCATAGCGAAAATACGAACGAAAGGACAGCAAATCTAAAAATTGAGATTGTAAATAAGATATCGGAAATTTTGGGGATTCCTTTTGCTAACTTTGATGAAATTGAAGGAAAAACATATACTCCGATTAGTATTTTCGATTACATTTATGCAGTCCTGCACTCACCAAAATATAGAGAAATCTATAAAGTCTTTATAAAGACCGATTTCCCCCGCATCCCATATCCAAAAGACAAAAAAACCTTTTGGCAGCTCGTCAAACTCGGTGGTCAACTTCGTCAGCTTCACTTACTCGAAAGCCAGTTACTCGAAAACTTCATAACACAATATCCCGTCAGCGGTGGTAACATAGTTGAGAAAGTCACATACGATAACGGCAGTGTATTCATAAACAAAACACAGCATTTCGCCGGAGTTCCCGAAATCGCCTGGAACTTCTACATCGGCGGCTACCAGCCCGCCCAAAAATGGTTAAAAGACAGAAAAGGTAAGGCGCTCTCCTTCGACGACATCACCCACTACCAGCGCATAATCGTCGCCCTCACCGAAACCGACCGCCTTATGCACGAGATCGACAACATACCCTTCTTAGAATGACATTTCGCCCAAAAGAATGTTCATACGAATCTTTCCTCTGCATATTTATATTGATTTTATGGAGGAAATCGTTTCAACGATTTCCGGCAATGAAACAATTAACAATTATCAATTGTCAATTATCAATTATCAATTATCAATTCCCCATTCCTGTGGGTTGCGAAAAGCTCAAAAACCGTGTAGATTTCGGCTAAAAACGCACCGGGAGACCGGAATCCCGGATTCCTGATCATTGGTCAATGATCATTGATAATTGTTAATTGAGCGAAGTTGGTATAAAGGGGGTATTTATTTAATTTACTATTAGAGTTCATATAAATACTATTAATTATATATAATGGATCAATCAAATAAATCTGATGACGGTTTGGGAGAAATTTCGGTTTGATTATCTATTCCCTTTTCGGCATATATTCGTTTTTCATCAACCCGGGTCAGCCCGCATCGGAGAAGGCAGGTCAGTTTTAATATGAAAACCACCATCAGAAAAAAAATCCTTCTATACATTCTGGTTCCCCTTACGGTTCTGTCCATAAGCAGCATTATTTATAATGTAAACAGAGAACAAAAAGCGTTAACGGAACAGGTCGACCGTTATATGGAGAAAACCTCCCATACGCTGGTTGATTTTATCGAATTTCAGTTGCAGTCGGTTGAGGCGATAGCTTATCTCGGCGCTGAATATGTACAGTTCTCCAATGAGTTATCAATGGAACAGGCAGTACCATATCTGAAAGCAAATTTCGGGAAAAATACTCTTTTGATCGGTTCACGGATTGCGCTGGAACCCTCGGTTACAGAAGGGAAAAAATTTCTGGCGTCAGCTTCGATGGCAAACGGGAAACTATATGAAGGGAATCTTGCGGACAAAATTAATTATACCGATAAAAGTGAATTGTGGTACCAGATTCCGCGCAGGACGCTGAAAAGTTTCTGGGAACCCCCCTTCAGGGACAGGGAAACCGGAGAAATGATTGTCAGGTTTAACGCGCCGATAATTAAAAACAAAAAATTTATAGGTGTTTCTTCGGTACAGCTTAACCTGGATGAACTTAAAAAGCACAAGGGAAGAGACGGCTTTAAAACATTAAGGTTCCTTGTACTTGGTAAAGAAGGACAGTTCATTTACCACTCCACAAAAATTAAATACGGGCTGACAATATTTGATGATACACTCACCGCGATGAGATATGATCAGTGTCAGATCATCGGTTCCAGAATGATTGCGGGGGAGAGCGGTAAACTCAAACTGGAAAGCAAAGCGGGGGAGAGTAGAATTTGGGCGCATTACTCCCCGGTCGAATTAAACGGCTGGAGTGTGGCGCTGCTGGTGGATGAGGATGAGATCCTGGCGGAGGTTTATTCGCTTGTGGCTGAAGAAGCCGTCAAAACCGGAATTTTTCTGCTGATAATAATAGTTCTCGGTACTTTTGTCGCAAATAAAATTTCAAATCCGATTTCTGATTTAACATCCCAGATAAACGATATATCGGAATCAAAAAAACTTGAAAATGTAGAAACAACAGCGGATGACGAAGTGGCTGACCTTGCCAGATCGTTTAATACGATGGTGGGAAATTTAAAACAGCGCGATGACGAACTCAGGGATCTTACTCATCGTTTTAAATATGCTTTCCAGGCCACGAACGACGGAATATTTGACTGGTTCATCAAAACCGGACAGATATATTTCAGCGACCGGATGTACACTATGCTCGGTTACGAACCGAATGAGTTCGAAGCAAACCTTGACAAGTGGGCGGAACTGATACATCCCGATTTCCGTGCTTTTTCCCTGAAGAATGCTTACAGGGACCTGAAAAAAGACGGTAGATACTGTATCCGGATCAAGATGATAAAAAAGGACGGGTCGTATATCTGGGCAGACGCAAAAGGAGCGGTTGCCGAGTACGATGAAAAAGGCAATCCGTTCAGGGTGGTCGGCACTCATACCGATGTTACCAGACTCGCCGAAACTGAATTCGCGATTCTTGAGATGAACAAGTCTCTTGAACAGAAAGTTAAAGAAAGAACGGCCCAGCTTGAAATGCAGAACAAAGCGCTTGATGCTTCAGCGATGACTTCTGTTACCGATGCCCGGGGCCTTATCGTTGACGTTAATGAGAATTTCTGCAGAATGTCCCAGTACACCAGGGAAGAGCTGATCGGGCAGAACCACCGCATCGTAAACTCCGGATATCATCCGAAAGAGTTCTGGGCCAGTGCGTGGAACACCGTTCTCTCCGGAAAGATCTGGCGGGGAGAAGTAATGAACAGAACAAAAGACGGCACTCTGTACTGGTCTGATTCTGTTATTGTCCCAATGTTTGATGAAAGCGGCAATGCGAAACAGTTTTTCGCCATTCGGTTTGACATTACCGAAAAGAAAAGACACGAAGAAGAACAGGCGATATTCAAAACACTTGTAGACTCAATCCCCGATTTAATTTTTTATAAGGATGTTGACGGAGTTTATAAGTCCTGCAATGAACCGTTCTGCGAGTTTGCTGGTAAAAGCGAACAGGAAATTATTAACCGTACTGATTACACGCTCTTCCCGTTGGAAACAGCTGAAGAATTTGTGGTTAACGACAGGAAAGTTTACGACAGCAAGTCTGTTATTATAAATGAGGAATGGGTCAAATACCCCGACGGAAAACAGGTTCTTCTTGAAACTAAGAAGTTCCTTGTAAAGGACAAAGACGGTAAAGTTATGGGGCTGATGGGAATTTCGAGAGATATAACCCAGAGAAAACTTGCCGAAGACGCCCTCGCACAGTCCGAAGAGAAGAGTATGAGTATTCTCAATTCAGTGAATGAGGGAATTTTCGGAACAGACAATGAGGGAATAATTACATTTGTAAATCCAAATATTATTGAATTACTAGGATACCGCGAAGATGAATTAATCGGGAAGTTTGCCCACCCGTTATTTCATCATTCTTATCCGGACGGGCGGCCTTATCCCAGAGAAGAGTGCCCTTCTTATAAGGCATTTACGCAGGGAGAACCGGCGCGCGTCGATACCGAGGTTTACTGGCACAAAGACGGGCATCCGGTCCCCGTTGAGTATATCAGCAATCCGATAAAAAAAGGCGACACGATTATCGGTTCTGTTACGAGTGTTAAAGATATAAGCGAAAGAAAGAAGCTTGAGAATGAATTGAAGAAAACGCTTATTCTTGCCGATAACGCGCTGGAACTTACAAACTCCGGTTTCTGGGAAGCGACAAATGCTGACCGGGGATACTATATTCAGTCCGAAAGGGCGATCAGAATTCACGGTATGCGGAGCGTACCCGACAACCGTTATTCCGTGGCCGAATGGATTGACGGAATAAAGCAGGCTGATGAAGAAATCTCAAAGCAGATGTACCAGAAAATCACCGACGTATTTTCCGGGAGGTACACTGAACTGAACGCTGTAGTGCCTTTTATCCGGCCCCTTGACGGCAAGCAGATCTGGATCCACATCGTCGGTAAGATACAGCCGGATGAGGGCGGAATACGCAGGATGTACGGAGTCGTCCAGGACATCACGGAAATGAAAGCGACTGAAAAAGCTCTTGAGCGTGCTGTTAAAGCAGCTGATGTAATTCTTGATAATATGCCTATCCCGACCGCGGTCACCAGGATTAAGGACGGCGCAATATTGCGGACTAACACAGCGATGCTCGATTTCCACGTTCTCTCCGAAGAGGAACTTAAAAACACAAAATCGACACAGTGGTACGCAAACCCCGAAGACAGGGCGCGGCTTATCAACTCATTGAAAACTAATGGCCGGGTCTGGAATGAAGAAATTCAGTTTAACAGAGTCGGTAGAGGCGAGGTACGGGACACTTTTGTTTCTTATATACCGATTGATTATGACGGGCAGGACTGCCTGGTTGGCGCGCTTATTGACGTTACGGACCTAAAAAAAATCCAGCGCGAACTGGCTACGTCCAAAGAAGCGGCAGAGCGGATCTTAGACGGTATGCCTATTCCGACAGCCGTTTCCAGTATTGCAACCGGAAA
>CAIMOS010000213.1 GCA_903843135.1 uncultured Ignavibacteriales bacterium
TAATTGATAATTGATAATTGATAATTGATAATTGGTAATTGGCAATTATTTTCATCAAACGGTAAATATTTTCTTAGAAATAAGAACTCATCCTCTAAAAACCGCAGAAAAATGGGTTTAAGATAGTTAAAGCGATGAAAAAGTGTTGAAAAAATTGGCACTTTATATGCTATTGTATCCTTAATATGAGCGAAGGTATAATCAGTACAATTCCCGCGCTGTGCCAGAGATGTTATTCTTGTATAAGGGAATGCCCCGCTAAAGCAATCAAGGTAGTCTCCGGACAGGCAGTCGTAGTAGAAGAACGCTGCATCGCCTGCGGCCACTGCGTTAAAGTTTGCTCTCAGGATGCAAAGAAAATTCTTAGCGACGTCAGTAAAGTCACCGTTATGCTCCGGTCGGGGAAAACCGTAATTGCGGTTGTAGCTCCTTCCTTCGCTGCCTCCTTCCCCGAAAATTACCGTCATATCCCCGCGGCGCTTAAGAAAGTTGGCTTCTCAAAAGTAATGGAAACGGCTTTTGGCGCTGACCTCATTTCCCGGGAGTATGCTAAAATGGTTGAGGAGAGTAACGGCAAAACTCTTATCTCATCCAGTTGCCCCGCGGTATATAATTTTATAAGGAAATATTTCTCCGGGCTGGTAGACAACCTCGCCCCGATCGTTTCACCGATGATTGCCTCAGGCAGATATATAAAAGATAATTTTGGCAAAGAGGCCAGCGTTGTTTTTATCGGCCCCTGCATCGCCAAAAAATCCGAGATTATGGAAAGTGAAACAGGCGGAGTGATAGACGCCGTCCTTACTTTTACCGAACTAAAGGAGATCTTCGCCCGCAAAGAAATTTTAATCGACAGCGAAGAGATAATCCCCTTCGATCCCCCGCACGCTTATATGGGAAAAGCATATCCGCTCGCCGGCGGGCTGCTGAAAACCGCTGAAATCTCAGGCGATATCCTGCAGAAGCACGTAATAGTTGTCGAAGGCAAAAGCAAAGTTGTCGAGATCATAGGAGAAATTGCCGGCAACAAGATAAACGCGAAATTCATTGATATACTTTTTTGCGAGGGATGCATCAGCGGCCCTGCCATTGACAGTAACCTGAATTATTATTCGCGCCGGCAAAAAGTTATAGAGTTTATTGAAGAAAATATCAATCAAACAGACAAGTCACTCTGGAAGAGCAACCTCTACAACAGCCGCCACCTTAATCTGAGCAGGCATTTTGAAGCAGAGAACCAGTGCCGGCCAATGCCTCCTGAAACCGAGATCAGGGAAATATTAAAACAGATAAACAAACAGACTGAGAGGCAGGAACTTAACTGCGGCGCGTGCGGGTATTCCACCTGCCGCGAGTTTGCAGTTACAGTAGCGAAAGGCCTTGCGGAAAAAGAAATGTGCCTTCCGTTCCTTATCGATGAACTTGAAAACGCGTATAACAATTTACGCGCCACACAGGACCAATTGCACTCCGCGGAAAAGCTTGCTTCAATCGGCCAGCTTGCAGCGGGCGTTGCACACGAGATCAATAACCCCCTCTCGACCATAATGCTTTACGCCTCCCTCGTCAAAGATGATGTTAAATCGCAGCAGTCACAGTCCGCAGAGGACCTGAATCTTATTATCGGGGAAGCAAACCGCTGTAAAAATATTGTTTCAAATCTTCTTAATTTTGCAAGACAGGGAAAACTAAATATTGAAAGGTTTAATCTGCAAACGTTAATCTCTGATGTCATTCAGAAGATAAACGTAAGGCAGGAGTTTCGCGAAATCCGGAAAGAGATCACTTCCGATATGCCGGACTTTACGGTAAGCGGCGACAAGGACCAGATCGAACAGGTATTCAGTAATATGATCCAGAATGCCTGTGAAGCGATGGAGGATTCGCAGGTTAAAAAACTTGGCATCAAAATATATGAGGCCGGTTCACACTGGTGCGTTGATATAAGCGATACCGGCTGCGGAATTGAAAAAGGAAACGAGAATAAGGTTTTTACGCCTTTTTTCACAACAAAGAAAATCGGGAAAGGGACGGGGCTCGGGCTCGCGATTACGTACGGCATCGTTAAGATGCA
>CAIMOS010000214.1 GCA_903843135.1 uncultured Ignavibacteriales bacterium
ACCAAGTGAGTAAGCCTGCGTCCAGGTGACACCGGCATCATTCGTTTTATAGATCAGTCCCGATCCGGTTGAGAGCCAGCCTGTTGTCGCATTTGTAAATTTGATGCATCGGACCGCGCCGGTATTACCCGACAAAGCAGATGAAACATCAACCCAGGTCGTTCCGCCGTCGGTGGTTTTAATCAGCCTTCCGGTGGTCGCGGAACTTGAACCGATAAATCCAACGGAGGAATTCAGAAAGGTTATAACATAGTTTGTAGATGTGCCGTAAGCCGAAGCCGTCCAGGTGGTGCCGCCGTCAACGGTTTTAAGCAGTGTCCCCGCGGCGCCTACCGCGAATCCTGTATCCGGGTGCAGAAAATAAATTCCGTAGAGAGTCTGGGTTGTGTTTGAATTTTGTGTGATCCAGCTTTCAAAACCGTTTACGGTTTTATAGATCATTCCCGATAAGCCGCAAACATACCCGGCAGATGAGTTAAGGAAAGATGCGGCGTTAATGCTCCGTTCCTGGGGATCGATGTAGTTCACAACCCAGTTGATGCCCCCGTTGCTTGTGCGGGTTACAGCGCCTCCGTTTCCGAATAAATAAAATTGTGAAGGCGAGAAAATGACGGCTTCGTTGTAATCGGCTCCGGTTGGTTTGGGATTTTGCCATTCCCACGAACCGAATTGTGCAAAGTTAAAACTTGCAGCGAAAAGAACGAATGAAAAGATAAATCTAAAGCAGTACATCACGGCAACCTGTAAAAAATTGATGATGAATGCAGATAAGTTAAACTAAGTTTAGTTCATTGTCAAACTGATTCGCAAAGCAAATCACCGGTAGTGACGCGGACGGGACAGTGGTTACTGAGCCTGCCAAAGTATGCCCGCGTCTCTACACGTTATCAATAAACCCCGTGTATGCGAAATTATTTTAATAATAGCGTTTTGGCGGTGAAGGATGAGCTGCCGATTGTCACTCTGTAAAAATATATTCCGGATGGAATATCATCGGCTTCGAATTTTATATGATGAATTCCCTTTTCTAATACACCGTCATAAATTGTTTTAACGGCTTTGCCGAGGGGGTTGTAAAGGACAACACCGGCCGGCGCTGTTTCTTTAAGCTCAACTTTAATGGTCGAACCGGAAGCGCCGAATGGATTAGGGTAATTTCCGTAAAATCTGTTCTGCTCCTCTGACACTTCATCTGATTCAACGGCGGTTAAAGGCGCTGACGCCTGCAGATTTACTACCGTGAACTGCAGCGGATTGCGGAGAGAACCTATCTTCAATCCAACATAAGCAGTGCCCGAAACGGCGCTGTCGGTGACAACGTGTAGCTGCACAGTACGTGTCTCCCCCGAAGTAAGCGGCGAACTTCCGAAATCACTTGTAGTTGCAACACTGTCAACGAAAGAAGCAAAGCAAAAATCGAAACAAAGTGCAGTCGTCCAGTTAGAGGGAAGATTATTGTTTGTGCGGACAATATATACAGCAAGATCACCCGCAGTGTTGTTCCTGACACTTATGTCAAACACAACCTCAGAACCGGCAGCGCCCGCTTTTACTGTATCGTTCGGGGTTACCGTCAGATCCTGCGCGAGTGAATTAGGGGCAACAATGCAAATAAAGAAGATCAGCAAACAGATCGTAGCAGATAAATATTTCATATAAATTCCGGATAAAAAACAAAGAATAAGCGGGAGCCTGCCCGGCTCCCGCCAAAAAACTATTTAATAAATGACATTTTCTTTATGTCTGTAAATGTGCTTCCGTTTTGTTCTGCAGCTTCTAATTTATAAAAATAGATGCCGCTTTCAAGTCCGGAGCAATTGAAGTCAACCGAATAAGTACCCAAAGAGTATTTACCGTTAATTAGTGTTGCGACTTCCGCGCCCAGCACATTGTAAACTTTAACAATAACCGACGCATCATTTGCTATCGAGAACCTGATCTTTGTTGAAGGATTGAACGGGTTCGGATAGTTCTGTGCCAGAACGTAAGCCATCGGGCCGAGTATATCAACTTCGGCAGCATTTGAGAAATCGTATGTGCCGTCAAGATCGACCTGTCTTAATCTGTAATAGTATGTTCCGGCCGGAAGATCGGTTTCGGTAAACGAATAACTTCTGGCTTCGCTGCTTGTTCCGTTTCCTTTAACAAATCCGACCGTGACAAAATCTCCGTCTGATTTTCTCTGGACTTCAAAACCAAGGTTGTTAACTTCGGTAGCAGTTGTCCAGGTAATTTCGGCGGTTGTGCCTGCTGCATTTGCATTAAAGGATGTCAGCTCAACCGGCACAATATTTGTCAGTGAATAAGACACGGTACGCCACTGGCTCGGGCTTGTAGGTACAAATGTTGATGTAGAAGTGCCTGCCGTGGCAAGCGATGTTCCCGATTTATCGAAGATAGTGTACGGGTAAGTTGCGCCTCCGTCGCGGGAAAGATATACAATCAGCCTGTCGGGATATGAAGCAGAATATGCGGCGTAAGCATAATCGAATTTAACGGAATCGGTTTCAATCAGCCCGGAGAATTCCCTTGAAACGAGTGAATCATACACGCCGTTTGTTGAATAGCTGTAGAAGTCCATCTTTACAGCATTCTGTCCGCCGAAAGTCGGTCCGTTTGCGCCGATAAACTTTTCAAAAGTGATTTTTCCGTCAGGATTATATAAACTCCAGCCTGCGGGCGGGAAAGCGGATTCAAAAAGCGTATAATGAAAGACACCTTCCGCCGGTGATGACGGGCTGATTATCGCTTTAACATTATTTGATGAAATAAAATTTTCATCCTGAACGGGTTTTTCAACGGAGACAATACCGCCGGGAGAAAATCTCTGCGCCGCGGCGTAACGCCTTGATTTACCTGTATTTATTACTTCCTTTGTCCTGTCATTCTGAACAAATGCCATTGTATAGATCATTGAGTCAACCCATACAGCCATATCAAGCTTGTATGTGTAAGAGAAGTTATAAGTGCCGGGGATCCGGGAAATGGCGACACCTTCATTCGCGGGAATAGCTTTTCTGAAAACATCATAAAATTCCACTTCCCCGTTTGTTCCCGGAGCGGTTGCGTACCTGATCTTTCTTTCGATAGCGTGGACCCTTAATTTATAATCGCCGTCCATTAACGGAGCAGAAACATTAACGGTTACGTCGGCCTTAAGAGAGTCGCCGGCAATTCTTGTCTGTACAACATTAACAGAAAGAGGCGAACCCACTTTCATCCTTGGCCCGAATGCGCCGGGCAAACTTGACGCGTTTGAATATGGGTAGCTCGGATTAACTATTCCGTCCATAATAACGTGCGGAACGCCGCTGACGCCGTAATAGAACCTGCGGTAATTCGCCTGGTCAGGGTTATACAGATACATAGGATCGTTACCGGGTGAAGGCCAGTTCATATGATATTTAACGGGAACAAGCGAATCGAATTTTGATGTAACAAACGCATCAACTGTGGGGTTATTAGCTGCACAGGGCGCGCAGGTAGAGCTTGTCCATTCTTCTAACAGTATATTCCTCTGTATTCCCGGGAAAACCATCGAATACTGGTTAAACTGATTGTTGGCGGAATTTTCATCGCCGATTAATACTGCGGTTGTTGTAATATTAAAAGACTGGCCGGGTGTAATAGTATAAGTATCAAAAACCACTTCTGCCGACTGTCCGGAAGAAAGAGTTTCCACCCGTTTCGTGCTGGAATAAGTGCCCGGTATAATCGTCATAGTAACATCGAAACCGGCGCTGATATTATTTTTTCCCGTATTCATTACCTGTGCAGCCGGTTGTATGGCTACCGGCGCTGAGCCGATCTGATAACTCGTATCGGGTTTAATGTTGGTTAAATTAATAACCGCAGCATCGTTATTGAATTGCGAACCAACAGTAACATTGTCAATATACAGGTTGTTCCCGTAATAATTGACGGTTACAAATTTCAGTTTAATCTGTGCGTTAACTGAAAACGTGAAAATGATGAGTAAGAGCAGAGGAAAGTATCTATCTCTCATTAGTGCCTCACTGTTAGAGAATGGATGAATTATATGTTGATTAGGATTTTGTTCGACTATTAAATGAATGAAAAATGTTTGCTTAATTTAATAATTTATTGATAGTGCAAAAAAGATTTTCTTAAAAAAATATTCATATCTGTTTTTCTCCTCGCAACGTGGCGGAAACTTAAAAACAGAAATCCACATAACCGAATTACGGGAACAAAGAAACCGCAAACTCGGCCGCATAACCGTTACCGGCCTTTTGGGATCCCTTCGCGTAAAGGTTTATATAACAATCACTTACAGACACGAGGTCTTAATAGTAAAATGCTAATATTTGAACTATCATCCTTGACTTGACTTTAATGGAATACTTTACAACATTATATGTCTGAGTAAATAAAATTATTTTTTTGACCTATAAAGGAGTCGGATATGAAACGGATGTTTTATGTTTTAAGCGCTCTTCTTCTTACGGCAAATCTTTACGCCGGTTATATATCGGGTGTAGTTACAAACGCCTCAAACAACACACCTGTCCCGTTTGCACAAATATCTGTTTTCCTGCCGGCATCCGCCTCCGGTGATTCAATAGTTATCCACGGACAATCGGATTCTACGGGAATATTCAATGTTATGGTTCCTTTTAACGGATTTGTAACTGTATCCGTGTCACATCCCAATTTTTATACATCCGCACAAGGGCCTGTTTTTGTAGACTCCCTCACAACATTACGCCTCCTTTTCGCCCTGCAGCCAAGGAACTCAACAGGGATCAACCTTGTTTCCGGAAATGTAAAAAAAGCAGGAACTAATCTGCCGGTTATCGGAGCTAAAGTACTGCTGACGGCCCCCAACACGACCGGCGGAAGTATCTCCACATTCACTGACGCCCAAGGGAAGTATTCTTTCCGGAATATCGTGCCGGGAATTTACGGGCTCAGCGTTCAGAAAGAAGGATTTGTTACTTATTTTCATCCGCAACCGCTGACCATCACTTCAACCACAATTATAGAAAATCTTAATATCTCGCTCATCCCGAACAACACTACTGTAAACGCTATTGTTAACGGCGGCGTATATCAGTTTTCACCTAATCCGGTCTGGAGCCCGATCGGCGGCGCAAAAATAATTTTCTCTTCGGTTAACGGATCGGCCGTCACAACATATTCTGACAGCGCGGGAAGATACTGGATATTTAATATACCCGCGGGAACTTACAACGTAACCTGCTCGCGCGAAGGCTACACGACACGCACAGTAAATGAATTTCATTTAAGCCCTGACACAATTAATATTCTCGATTTTTATCTCGAACCGTTACTCAATACAAATTTTATTAAGGGACAAGTTAAGAACGCGGTAACGCAATTGCCTCTTCCGGGAATCAATGTCGGGCTCGCGCCCAATAATATGCTGCCGGTAATATACACGGCGGTAACCGACAATGAAGGGCGCTATGCGTTTTACAATGTTCCTCCGGGTAGTTACAGGATGACCGCATTTGGCGAAGGATTCATTCCATACACCAGGCAGGAACTTCTTACCGTCACTTCAAAGACTCAGATCAGTAATCTCAATTTTCTGATGATGCCGGTCGATACCACTCTCACTTCATCAGTTACCGGGAAAGTATTCGCCGCTTCCTCAGCAGGTGTTGCTGTTCCGATAGAAGGAGCAAAGATTACGATTGTCGGACCGGATTCGCTAATATTCACCGCCTTTTCGAATAACCTCGGCGAGTTTCTCATTAGCAATGTCCCAGCCGGCATATATAATGCTGCCTGCAGCAAAGAAGGATATGTGACCGTAACACGTTACCCCTATAACGTAGTGCCGGGAGTTAATATTCTGCAGTTCTACCTGCAGCCACAGGGCGGAAATACTTACGGCACGATAAGCGGAGTTGTTACAATTGACGGACAAAACCAGCCGGTTGCAAACGCTCTCATACAGTTCTATTCAAACAATGCGCCTGCAGTCGCTCCGTTTGCTGCCAGAACAAACGCTAACGGAGCCTACCACAAAGAACTGCCGGCGGGCGCTTATTATGTCTCGGTTTTAATTGAATCCCCCGACAGTATGAATCTGTACCGCGAATATTATGACAATGTGCAGAACATAACGCAGGCAACTCCGGTTATGGTGGCTGCAGGCGTGAATACAGGTAATATAAACTTCGGAGTACCCGGCTCACCGGTAAGCGGTTTTACATTCACTGTTTCCGGAATTGTAAGGACAGCCGATAATTTACCGCTTCAGGGAGCAAATGTAAAGATTATATCACCGGTCAGCGCGGTGCCGCCTACTCCGGCATTCGGCGCAATTACCAACGGGCAGGGTGAGTACTCAATGACGGTTACCATAAACGCCCCTGTTAATCAGTATGTATTTTATGTTGCGGCATCAAAGGAAGGTTATGCCGTGCAGTTTTTCGATCATAAGGCTGCATTACATCTTGCAGATCTGATCACCGTTCAGAACGGTTCAGCGGTAACAAATGTTAATTTCGATCTCAGCACAGGAAGTTCAACCGGCAGCTACAGCATTTCCGGCAACATAACTAAAGAAGACGGAACACCGGTAACCGGCGCGTTTGTACTTACATCGAAAGCCGTCAGCGCGGGACAGATGATCGTTTCACTTACAGATAATTCCGGTAATTACACAACGCAGACGCTTCCTCCGGGAAAATATTATAACCTCTTCCTGAAAGAGGGATACATACCCGAATTTTACAACAATGCAGTCCGGTGGGAGAATGCAACCCCGATTATGGTTTCCTCCTCCAATGTTACCGGCATAGATGCAGCGCTTACGGGCGTGACAACTACTCTCTCATCCGGGATATTTGCCGGTACCGTTAAAGATGAACTTGGAATGCCGATTGCGGGAGCAATTGTAAATATGACGGGCGATAACGGTGTTATCAGAAATTACGCGGTTACGGACGCGGAAGGATATTATTCCATTAACGGAATCGGCGCCGGAAGTTATGACATAAGCGCCACACAGATGGGCTATACATCCGCGCAGCAGACTGTTACATATGTCCCGCAAAACGGCACTATGCATACGGTTGATTTTATGCTGTCCCAGTCACCCGCGCTTGGATCAGACGACAATGCGGAAATAATACCGTCGGAGTATAAACTTTCGAACTATCCGAATCCCTTTAATCCTTCCGCAAAGATCGATTATCAAATACCGATGCTCTGCAAAGTGCAGTTAAAAGTTTATGATATACTTGGATATGAGGTTGCCGTTTTGGTTGATGAGAACAAACCTGCCGGCAATTATACCGTTGAGTTCAGCGCGGCAGATCTTCCGAGCGGAATTTATTTCTGCGAACTCCGGACCGCATCACAACGGATTGTAAATAAAATGGTCCTGATGAAGTAAGGGATTCCTGTTTTAATCCCGGCGGGTGGTCCTGCCGGGATTTTAATTTATAAGCGGCTTACCGCCAAATTTTAACCTGTTACAGTTGCCCCGGGCAATAAGAGGATTGTGACAGAATTGTACAAAAATAAACATATAGGTTAATTATGAAAACTTTCATTATTCTGATTTCTCTGCTCTGTTTTTTCAGCGCCGGCGCTCAAACGGTAAACGGCAAAATACTCCCCACAAATAATAATATTACGATAGTTAAAGTCTGGGGGACACACCAGGAAAGGGGCTACGCACAGGGATACCTGCTGGCCGCCAAAATACAATCAATATACCGGGACTACATTATGCCGAAATTCGGCGTGATGCTCGGTTACGCAAAGACCGTGCTTCTCGATTCTTCCAATTTTAAAATTGATTCTGCTTATGTTTCCGAAGCCAAGGCGGTGGCGAGCGGAATGATTGCCGCCGGTGTTACCGGTTACGACTACACCGATCTGCTTGTCGCGAATTCCCTTCTCGATCTCTCAAGTATCATAAGCCTGGAGTATAACATTGATTTTAATATGGGTTGTTCCAGCCTGATGAGCTGGGGCGACGCCACTGCGGGAACGGCATTGAACGGGAAATCTGTTGTAACACGGAATCTTGACTGGGAAGTAAGCCAGTATCTGAATAATAATCAGGTTATGGTGATACACATTCCTTCAGAACTGAACGAACAGCCGTGGGTAATGATCGGATTTGCGGGCCAGATATCCGTTCTGTCGGGAACTAACAGTTCCGGCGTGTCCGCATTCCAGCACGTGCTTTCCGGTTTAACCGGTCACGCTGCATTAGGCAAAGGATATACTCCGATCTGGTTTGCGATCAGAAAAGCCCTGGAGTCAAAGGACTTTAATTCAGACGGTATGAACAATACCAACGATGTACGCTCTTCCCTGCTTGAAAGCCAAAACGGATACGCCGCAAACTGTATCGTTTCCGTTTCTGCTTCCGCGGCGAACCTTAGCGACAGTTTAATCGCGCTTGTTGCGGAAGTTGCGAATACTGCTCCTTTTCATTCTTTCCGCAGTAATTCTTATGATGATAAAATTCCAGGCGATAATCTTTACGCTGCAAACAGCCCGATCTGCCGGAATGACGCGCGGGCATACTGCGTCAGGTATAACTCGCTTACCACGGCAATAACAACCGGGACAAGCATAGATACGCTGCTCAACTGGACACTGCTTCGGGATTACTCGAGGGTTGTAAGCGGTAATATTCAGCTGATGCAGATTATACCGGAACTAAAACTCCTGAAACTTTCCGTCTATACCGGCACACCGGCTTATAACGCAACGCCGTATTATTATAATCTCGATACACTATTCAACACGGCTACAGGGATCCATTCACCTGACCCTCAGATTGCATCTGAGTTTCTATTGCTTAACAATTATCCTAATCCTTTCAACCCCTCAACTAAAATCAATTATCAGATACCAACGATCAATGATCAGACCGCATTGACGGAAGTTTCGTTGAAGGTGTATGATATACTCGGCCGCAATATTGCAACACTCGTTAATGAATCAAAATCCGCCGGAAGTCACACCGTCGAATTTAACGCCTCCGGCTTGCCGGGCGGAATATATTTTTACGAACTGCGTGTTGGAGAATTCAGGGAAGTGAAGAAAATGAGTTTACTCAGGTAGCGGCGTATAAACATTACTGTGAGATTCAAATACCCGGCGCGGCCGTTCCCGCCGGGTATTATTATTTTATAACTAAATCTGTTATGAAAGGACCGTTAACTTATAAAATGAGAGCGTGCCGGTCATAACGATCGGAAATTATATTTTCAGGCGGGAGACCGGAACAACTCTTACCAGAAATTCAGCTTTGTTTTAACCATAACCGAAAGCATCGCCGATTTGCTCTCCTCGCCTATGCCGCCTGTGAATGTCAAAAAATAATCATCAAATACTGTGGTGGAATATTTCACAATTGTGCCGCTGTTTTCAAGATCCAGTATTCCCACACCTCCCCACAGCGATGTATTAGTCTGTTCGTTGAGGCACACCCCGATACCCATATCAAATATTCCGCCGGCGCTCATCAGCGGGAGGTTATTAAAAAGGCTCGCGGAGACCAGGAATCCTTTTTCGCTCCCGACGCGTATATAACCTGACGGCGCACTCACCGTCTCTCCATTAAGGTTGAATGTACCGCCGATATCTCCTCCGGCAAAAAGTCCGCCGATCCGGAATTCAAAATAACGGAACTTAAGACCCGCATATGGATTCGCATACACAATCTGCGAAGCGCTGTAATATGTTGTATCATAGGCCGCCGGCCCGGATGCTCCCGGATAGCGGGAAATCAAAGTTGCGGCGCTTGCACTGTGAATTCCCGTTTTTACACCGACGAGAATATTTTTTTCTGAATATTCGACGCCGGCTCCGAAATCATTAAAAGGTATTTTTGCCGAGCCAAGTACATTTCCGTTGCAGTCACGGTTAATAACACTATAGCTTCCGCCGCCAAAACCGAACAGCACGCTCCACGGATTAACACTTGTTGAATCGGAAGTGAATCCCACTATATAAGGGTAAAGCAAGATAAAGGCTATAAGCCTTAAGAAATTTGTTCTCACTGACCGGCCTTCAATTTTTATTTAATGTCTTAATCAAAGTTAATGAACGCCCGGATTTGATTTGTCATTGAATTGTAAATTTTTTGAACAAATATTATTGCGGGAATATATCCCAAGGCTGTCGTTACGGGGTGTTTGATTTTGTTTTTACAATTGTTAATTTGCGTGTGAGAGTAGTTGCCGGTAAATATTTTTTTAACAACTGATAATACTTGTTACTATGAAGATGCTCTATACGATTCTGTTTATCCTGCTTCTTATCCAAAGTGGTAATGCCCAGTCGATTACGCAAGTCAAAGCCGGTGATAATGCACTCGGCACAATCCCATATGATAAATTCCAAAAACCCGGACTTTGCGGTTCTGCCTGCCACAATGATTTTTATATGCAGTGGCAGCAGACGATGATGTCGCAGTCTTACACACATCACTGGGATGAAATTGAATACTTCCGGCTCGCGGTGCCGCACGCGGAGAAAGACCCGGTTGTAGCCGGCGTGAAAGCAGGATGCAACGGATGCCACGCGCCGCTCTCTTTTCTCGCGGGAGATGTTCCTCCACCTGCACCCGATAAAATGTCGAGAGCAAATGAAGGCGTCTCGTGCGATCTTTGCCATTCAGTCACCGGATTCGAAGGTGACGTTCCCCATAATTTTAATTACATTGCCAGTCCCGGCGAAATTAAAAACGGGCCGCGCGGAACAGGCAACTCACCGGAACACGAGGTGAAAAAATCCGATTTTCTTTCCACGGGAGATTTCTGCGGTACTTGCCACAACGAGAAAGATCCTTACGGTATCTGGGTTAAGTCAACTCATCTCGAATGGAAAGAAGGGCCGTATTTTAAGCAGGGCGTTAAATGCCAGGACTGTCATATGACTTATGCTCCCGGATTATCAGCCGCAATGGGAAATAAATATCCTGACGTACGCCAGCATCTTTTCCACGGCGCCCACGATCCGGGGAAGATAAAAGGAACAATCGAACTGCGGGTTCATCCTTCTTCAAAAGAAGCCGAGCCGGGTGAAAAAGTTGTCTTTACTGTCGCTTTGTTCAACCAGAAAACCGGGCATAAATTTCCCACGGGTTCGGTTGAAGACAGGATAGTTTGGATGCACGTTGAAGCGACCGACGCCAACGGAAAAGTATATCACCTGAAAGTTGATAAAAAGGGATTTGAAGGTGAAGAGTATACAATCGCTGCCGATGTCCTTGCTTATCAGGATATGGGCATAGCGCTTAATCAGCCTGATTTCAAAGGCGTTCAGAGAGACGGCGTTCCCGTAGGAGACCGCATTTTCCGGATGCCGTATCTCGATCCACAAGGCCGGATGACGATACAGCAATGGAACACAAAATCCCTCGGCGTTGATTACAGGCTTGGTCCGCGCGAAACGAAACTGGAAACATTCACATTCAACATCCCCGATAATGCCCCGCCGGGTGAATTAAAAGTTAATGCTGTGCTTAATTATCAGAGACTTGTTAAGCCGGTTGCGGATTTACTGAAAGTTCCGGCGGATGAAACCGAAATAGTATTAGTAAACGAACATTCAACTTCAATTAAGATTGTGGATTAATTAAATGAAAAAATCAGTAATATTATCATTGTTATTTGTAACCGCAAGCTTCTTCGCGGAACTGTACGCTATCCCCGCGTTCGCGAGAAAGTATAATATGACCTGCAAAACGTGTCACGCCCCTTTCCCGAGGCTGAAAGAATACGGTGAGGAATTTGCCGGCAACGGATTTATCCTGAAAGATAAAGACGCGCCGCGTTATTTTGTTGAGACCGGCGACGAAGAATTATCCCTCATCAGGGATCTTCCTCTTGCAATGAGGCTCGAAGGATATATCACATACAACCACGAGCAAAGCAAGGCTTCGGATGTTTACGCGCCGCACCTGTTTAAGATTTTAAGCGGCGGCAGCCTCGGCGGTAATGTGTCTTATTATCTTTATTATATTCTCGAGGAGGGGATGTCCGGCAAACTGGAAGATGCATACATATTTTTTAACGAAGTATTCGGCACAGGGCTTGATGTTTCCGTTGGGCAGTTCCAGGTCTGCGACCCGATAGCCAAAAGAGAATTGCGGCTCTCCCGGGACGATTATATGATGCTGAAAGTGAAGCCGGGGCAGTCAAATATTAACCTCGCATACGACCGCGGAGTAATGTTGAGTTACAGCCTTCCCACCGAAACGAACCTTTTTCTGCAGGTGGTTAACGGCAGCGGAATCGGCGCGGCAGCGGCATTCGACAACTTTGATACAGATAAACACAAAAACATTTTCTTTATGGCCGCTCAGGATGTGGCTGGTTTGTTTACAATCGGCGGAAATATTTATTCCGGCAAAGAGGACCTTTCCGCATCCGGCTTGCAGACAACAAGCTCCATAACGATGGCAGGAGGAAATCTTGTGACTTCCCTCGGCCCCGTTGATATCACTGCCTTGTATGAATACCGGAAAGATAAAAACAGCTTTTTAAACAGCCTGGTGACCGATATTGTCACTACCGGCGGAATGCTTGAAGCGATTTATCTTCCGAACGGTGATGACAGCAAATGGTACGCGGGCGGGTTATTTAATCTGATTGAATCTGATGACCCCGGAGCGAAACTGAAAACAGTTACCGGTTTCGGCGGATACCAGGTAAGGCGAAACGTAAGGCTCACCTGCGAGTATCAGTACGATATGCATCATAAGTACGGCACGGTGGCAACGGGGTTCGTAGCGGCCTTTTAAAGAGTGAAGAGAGAAGAGTTAAGAGTTAAAATATAATCAACAACAAAAACGCCCCAGAGACTAAACCGGGGCGTTTTTATTATAATAAATGATAATTGTTCATTGTTAATTGATAATTGAATCAATTTCCTCCAAGTATCAACGGCAATCCGCTGCTTCCGGAGCCGATGACGATTACCTTTGAGTTCGGTGAGTTTGCAAGTTTTTCAGTTGCTTCAATACCTTTCCATTTAAGAAGCTGATCGCTGATCCCTTTCGCGACGATATTCTGGAAATCCGCGACACCCTGCGCTTCGATTCTCTTTCTGTCTGCTTCCTGTTTTTCCTTGAGCAGGACAAACTGCATTCTCTGGCTTTCCTGTTCGGCTTTAAGTTTCTCTTCTATCGCGCTTGTTAAACCCGGGGGGAGGATTATTTGTCTTAAAGCGGCGCTCTCTATTGTGATACCTCTCGCCGCGACAAGATTTTTCAGTTCGTGCTCGATTTCTTTTGAGAGAGTTTCGCGGCCGGATGTGTACAATGCCTTCGCTTCATACTTTGCCGTAACTCCGCGCACCACCGACCTGAACTGCGGCGTTAAAACTTTTTCCGTATAATCTTCGCCGATAGTTTTGTAAATGATATTCGCGTTTTCCTGGTTGAGATGATAAAGCAGGCTGATCTCAAGCTGAACGCTAAGTCCTTCCATTGAAGGTACGTTCATCTCTTCCTTCAGTTCCTGGGTTTTAATGCTGAACTTAATGACATTTGCCAGCGGATTAACCATATTAACTCCGGATTTCAGCGTGTTATCGCTTACCATTCCGAGGAAATCAACGACGCCCACACTGCCGGCGGGAACGATGGTAACTGTCTGGAGCAGGGCGATAACAACAGCCGTAACAAAACCAATCATTGCAAAATTCGCCTCTGACCTGCTCAGCCGCTTTTTTGCGCTGCGGTAAACCGTAAGGGCAACAGCCGCGGCAATAATAGATATAAGAAATAAAATCATAGCATCCTCTTTTAAGTTAAGAGATAAAAATTTCAGTATTAAAGTTACTAAAAACAGGTGAGATTTCCCCGTTTTGGTTTGGCTTAATGCAGGAGAAGGCCGGACGAAAACCGGGTCCGCTGACTGACCGTGGTCTTATTATGGATGAGATATGATCATATTATGCGGCTAAAAGATATTAACCCCCGCCGCCACATTTAACTTAAAAACATTCATTTGCCGCTTTCAAAAAAATCAGTTATTTGTTCAAACGTATTGAAACTGAACCATTCTTTATGCGAAAAATAATAGCCTGTGAACTTTTCAATTTCAATTCTGATATTCAGCTGGTTAATGCTGTCAATTCTGCTTTCTTTAAGCGGCTGCTGAAGTTCGGTTTCTTCAAACAGCGGATGATACTGTCGGATAATACCGAGGAGAGACTCTCTGGTCAGCTTCATTCCGGCGTCCCTCAGTAAATTACCCCGGCAACCAGTTTATAGTACCAGTGTTCGTGGGGAGCGGCCAAAGAAAGTGTAAGATAAAATTTCTTAATGTTGTTCAGCAGATTATGGTTCCTCTTAAAGTTGTACAGAAAAACGGGATCGGTGACGGGAAGATCGTAATTAATATCGTGATAGCGTAAAGTCATTCGGATTTGAGGAAAAATAGAGTCATCATAAGTTCTTTCAGTTATCTCCACCGAATCCGGTTTAATTAAGGACAACGAATATTTTAATCCCGCAATTGCCTCTTCAGATACTGCTTTCCCTTTGTTCCCAAAAACAGTTTTGAAATGTGTGTTGTCGGTCAGGGCGTCCAAAACTGACAATCCCGCTTTCCCTGATCGTTTCAGAGAGTGTTTGTCGATAAGGACGTTTTCGGTATGATGATTTACCGGAATATCTTTAAGCGCTTTGAATTCGACAATATCTAAAAGCGACAGATTAGCCGCCAGATCGTTCGGTATTTCGTGATGTGACTCATCTATCACCGGCCTGATCCACCGCGCGCGATTATTCTCAAGAACGGGCGACCCCGATTCGGAAAGAACTATCCCGCCGATACATCTTCCTCCGTCTCTGAAAGAGTTTGCTAAAATTACTGCCTTCATATCTCCTCCTTAAACTAAATGTACTGCTCTTATGTCCTCATATATTTTTTGCAGGTACTCCGCCAATAACCTCCGGTGGCATTTGTCAGGAGTATCTTCGCTGCACAGAATGCAATTATTGTGAAAATCACGGTAATCATACAAATTTATAATGTCCCTGGAAACAAGCAGATTCGTGTATTCTTTTTCATATTCTTCCCACGAAATCAGTTTTTTACGGTATTGATCAAGTATTTCCGCTGTCGGGGCAAATTCCGGGATATGTATATAATCTATGCCTGCAATTCTTTTGCAGAAGAACTTTAAGTCATTCGACTTTGCAAAACCGGAAAGCTGCGAGGAATGATTAAGTCTTGTATCTACAATTCTTGTAACCCCGTTTTCCGTAAGTAAATTAAAAAATTTTTCCGCGCTTTTTTTTGTAAAGCCTATTGTAAACAGATTAATCATATCTTATTATCTCCTCCTGGTTTCCCGAATGCCAGCCAACCTCCTTATTGTGGAGGCGGTAGGCAAACTTAAGCCTGTCCGCAGAAGAAATATCCGGTTCGAAGAGAGATGGCACGGGAAGTTTTTTTTCGTATTTCTTCAGCATTTCCGCTTCAAGTTCATTGTGAGGAACTGTTTCGCCGTCTTTAAGAATATGTATCACACTGATGCCGATCTCCTGAACGGGATACGAAATCATTGAGAACCTGTGGCACTCAAGCGGATTTGCTTCGGCACACATCAGCGCGATCCTGTAACCTTTTGACACTCCGATATCAACCCTTTCCATTCCCATCTGGAAATTGTAGGTTTTTTGTACAAGCTCAAAATTCACAATTCCCTCATCATCCAGCACGCTCTGGTCGTTCTGCCTCGCTCCGAATTCATCGCCGAAATGCAAATATCTTATCTTAAGTTTCGCGAGCGCTGCCTGCAAAACCTCTTTATTAAACTGCGGATTATAACTGCTCGCCGGTGTGCTTCTGACGTCTATGAGCGTATCAATATTATGGCGGGTAAGAAGTTGTGTAAACTCCTCAAGAGGATGAGTTGAATGCCCAATTGTATAAATTACTCTTTCAGTTTCCATATCGTTTTAACTGCTGTATTAAAATATAGTAAATCTGTTCAAAAAAACTAAATTGTATTTAATAAATATTTTTCACCCGGCACGATTTATAATTAGTTAATTGAATCAGCAGTTTTTAAGTTTGAACAATATATCTCACAATAAATATATACAAGGAGGCGCATATTAAAATGGGACAGGATAATTCTTTGGCAGTATTTGAGGAATTCCGGATCCGCCGGCATTTTGACGAGGTAAAGGAGAAGTGGTACTTTTCGGTTATTGATATAATTGCCGCACTAACCGAACAATCTGATTTTAAAAAGGCACAAAGTTACTGGACAACCTTAAAAAACCGGTTAAAAACAGAAGGAAGCGAGGTTGTCACAAATTGTGACAAACTGAAACTTATCTCCGCTGATGGAAAGAAATACCTTACCGATGTTGCTGATGTAGAGACTATTCTGCGGCTCGTTCAGTCCGTTCCAAGCAAAAAAGCCGAGCCTATTAAAATGTGGCTTGCCAGAGTGGGTTACGAAAGGCTTGAAGAAATCAGCGATCCGGAGAAAGCCCTGAACCGCTCCCGCGAATACTGGCAAAAACACGGCCGAAGCGAAAAGTGGATACAGCAAAGAATGCTTGGCCAGGAGACCCGCAACAAACTTACCGATTACTGGAGTCAGCACGGAGTAAAAGAGGGGGATGAATTTGCCATTCTGACCAGTATAATCCATTCTGAATGGACCGGCCTTACCGTCAAAGAACACAAGAAACTCAAAAACCTGAAAACACAAAACCTCCGGGACCATATGAGCGAGGCTGAACTGATCTTTACCGCGCTTGCTGAATTATCCACGAGACAGATAGCTGAAAGTGAAAGCGCTGAAGGTTTTGAAGAAAATAAATCCCCCGCTAAAAAAGGGGGCGGGATAGCCAAAGACGCAAGAAAGGCCCTTGAGGCGAAAACGGGGAAAAATATTGTCACCGGAGAAAACTTCTTGAAAGGGAAAGAAGAAAAGCGGAAGCTTAAGGATAAATAACCGCTAAGCTTTTTCTTCGTATATCGCTATCAGCAGATTATCCGGGTCGCGGAATTTTATCAGCCGGCGGCCCCAGGGCGTTTCTTCCGGCCCTTCGAGATCAACTTTTCCTGTTAGCTTGTTTATCCATTCATCAAGGGAGCTGCATTTTAACTGTATGTCGATCTTGTCATTATTCAGCGGCGTCCGGAATGCCGGATGGAACCTTTTGTCTTTTTCTGTCATTTCATAAATTTCAAGTTCGCCGCCTGAACCGTCATCGCCGAAAGCAAATATGCAGCCGCGCCCTTCTTCATTATTCCATTCTTCCGTTATCTTCAGATTAAGCAGATAAGAATAAAAGAACGAGGAACGGTCAATGTTAATGCATCTTAATACCATCCTGAATGTTAAACCGTTTTCCATCAGTTGACATCCGGAAGGAAGGAATAATTTTCCGCGTAGAAGATCATCTGCTCCGCAAAGTTTTCGGGATATTCAACAAGTACATCTGTAATGTTTTCCTGCTCATACACAGGTATCAGCACAGGGTTGATAAATCCCTTGTACGGCGCGACGTCAAGCTTTTCATATCTCTGAAGGACTTCGGTATGAAGTTCTTTGTCAACTTTTACCCCGAAAGTTTCAACAAGAACTTTCGCGGCGGTATAGTCACCCTGCGAAGTAATGCGCTGCACTTCACGGAGCATTTGTCCGAATATGCCCCGCAGTGCAATGTGGTCGCGAACCGTATAATATGTTTTCCCGTTCTCAACAATCTTTTCGATAACACCCGCATCTTTGCCAAGCGAATATGTGCACTGCGCGATAAGCTGCCTGTTCTGCATATGCGATTCCTCTACATTCTCTTCCGGTTTGATACGGTTAAGCTGGGTCATCATTCCGTTGCGGATAAAACTGTTGTACTCCGCTTTCGCCGCGTCGAGTGAAGGCAATACGCCGATTTCTACAAGCTTTTCATCCATAATAAAGTATAACGCCACCAGGTCCGCGCGCGTTTCTTCGATTGCAGATGCAAAGTTCTTAAGCGAATCGCGCGAAGTGCTGACGCCCGGCTCAAGCTGTCCGGAACCGTGGCCGATGATTTCGTGAAGGTCGGTATGAACATCGCCGGCAATTTCGCCGTACTTTTCGGCAAGCTGCTTTTCTTCTTCAGTATACGCGAATTCATTAACGACTTCTTTGTTGCTGACTTTATTATATGAATGGACTATATTAGATAAGTTTACGGATTTTGATCCGTGCTCTTTTCTTATCCAGCTCGCGTTCGGCAGGTTTATCCCGATAGGAGTCGCCGGCGAAGAATCTCCGCTCTCCACAACAACGGTAATCGCCCTTCCGGATATCCCCTTCACTTCATCTTTCTTGTGTTCGGGAAATATGGGCGAGTTGTCCTCGAACCACTGCGCGTATGAACATATCTTTTCTAGCCTCGAGGTTGCTTCATCATCACGGAAAGATACAACTGATTCGAATGTGCCGCGCATACTCATCGGATCGCCGTAGGTTTCTATGAACCCGTTTATAAAATCTAATTTAGAACCGGTATCTTTTACCCAAAGGACCGAATATTCGTCAAAACATTTCAGGTCACCGGTGCGGTAATATTCAATAAGTTTGTTGATCGCTGCCTTCTGCGTTTCGCTCTCACTGAGTTCCGCCGCCCTGCCAAGCCAGTGAACGATACGGGAGATTGCCTTATCATACATTCCCCCGGTTTTCCACTTCAACTCTTTGACATTTCCGCCTTCTTTTACCAGCTTGGAGTTAAGCCCCCACGAAACCGGCCTTTCTTCCTTCGGGTCAACCAGGCTTTCGTAATAATCTTCAACTTCTTTCTGTGTAACTCCCTCATAGAAATTATTTGCAGAAGCGGTTACAACATCAACTCCCGATTTTTTATTTACACGGACAGGAGCTACATCCGGATTATAAATTATATTCAGGACTTCATCAGTGAATTTATCGCGGGAATTGTAATTCGTTAACGGGAGATACTCTTCCGGTATATCATTGATAAGCGCCCGGAAATATTCGGCCGGGCAATCCGGAAAAAACTTCATCGTTGAATAATGGTGGTGAATTCCGTTTGAAAACCAGACACGTTTCGCGTACACCAAAAATCCGGCAAAATCCGTTGTGGTCCTGTCACCGCTGTAATACTGTGCTATTGCCTCATTCGTCCGCCTTACAAGGAGGTTATATTTATAATTCTGATCATATGTAATATCCCTGCCTGAAAGCGCTGCTTCATAAAGATAGTAAAGCATTTTCTTTTCGCGCAGCGGTAAATTCTCAAAGCCCGGCACACGGTATCTTAATATTGCAATGTCCGCGAAGCGTTCAGTCTGGTATTTAAATCCGTCAGTATTTTCCATCAATTTTCCGTAAAAGTATTACACAATTTAAATAATTAGAAAAAATATAATGCGCAAAATGGCAATATTTATAAAGCTCCTCCCCTTTTTACAAAGGGGAGGTTGGGAGGGGTTATAGAAACACAGCAGCCGCACATTTCGTTTATATGGTATTGGCTTGTTCAGATTAAGTTTTAATCGCGGTTTGATAAAGTGCTCTCACCCGCGCCTCTGCGTCTTTGCGAGAAACCCCTCCCGTCCGAATAAAGAGAAAAGCGCTTCAAAACCATCTCGTAAAATTTTAATCGCGGTTTGATAAAGTGCTCACACCCGCGCCTTTGCGTCTTTGCGAGAAACCCCTCCCGTCCGAATAAAGAGAAAAGCGCTTCAAAAACCAACAGTACAGGTTAATTGTTAATTACTCCAAACTTGATTAGTTTTGTTGTACACAATACAGAAATTTGAGCTTTTATGCCTCCACTCTTCCGAAATAAACTCGGTGTTAAGCTGGCTCTGGGACTGACCGCCATACTTATCATCAACCTCGCACTATACACTTTCTTCACAGTACAAAGCCTCCGCAAAGATCTCATCGCCTTCCGGTCAAACGCAGCATACAACATAAGCGACATCATCAAAAGTTCAACGCGATATTCGATGCTGAAAAACCACCGCGATGATCTCTATGCGATGATAGAAACCATCGGCAAAGAAAAAGGCGTTGTTTCGGTCAGGATATACAATAAACTCGGAACAATCAATTATTCAAACGACAGCACCGAAATCGGCAAAGAAGTTGATATGACCGCCGAGGCGTGCGTTATCTGTCATCAGAAAGGCGGAACGGTAGTCACGCCGCCGGCCTCCAGCCTTACAAGATTTTATGAAAAAGAAAACGGCGAAAGGGTTGTTGGGCTTATCAATCCCATTTATAACGAAGAAGACTGCACAACTGCCGAATGCCACGTTGCGGATAAGAAAAAGAAGCTTTTCGGAGTGCTTGACGTCGTTCTTTCCGTAGAAGAATCAAACAGGATATTTGAAGCGAACATAAACGACCTTGTGATGAACACAGTTTTCCTGGCCATTGCGCTCGGGTTGTTCTCAACGGTATTCGTGCTCTACTATGTTTCAAGGCCAATAAACAAAATTTCGCGCGGCGTCGGTGAAATCGCAAAGGGGAAACTTGACTACCGGATAGAGTTAAAAACAAAAGATGAACTCGGCGGGCTCGCAAACGATATCAACAATATGGCGGGCAAACTCGATAAAGCATACAGCGATCTTCAGGAATGGTCTGAAACACTTAACGATAAAGTGACGGAGAAAAACAAAGAATTAAAAAATATATATGAACAAATAATTCAGGTTGAAAAACTTGCGTCACTCGGGAAGCTTTCCGCCACCGTCGCGCACGAACTCAACAATCCGCTTGAGGGAATATTAACTTTCAGCAAACTGATAAACAAAAAACTCGGAAAGATCAACGAAGACAACAGGTTTGACGACCTTATGAAATTTACGGGCCTCATTGCCGACGAATCCGCGAGGTGCGGCAGAATAGTAAAAGACCTTCTTGTCTTTTCAAGGGAATCCGTACAGGAATCGCAGCAGCAGAAACTAAGCGATCTAATCGATAAAGCCCTGCTGCTTATCAATCACCACCTCCAGATGAACCACGTCGATCTGCTGAAGGAATACTCGGTTCCGGACCTTGTCACAAAATGCGACGGCCAGAAAATTGAGCAGGCTATGGTTGCCATACTCATTAACGCCGTTGAAGCAATGGGCACCGAAGGGACAATAACCGTAAAGCTTGACCGCTCCGGCGATGACGCGATCATCAGGATAAAAGACACGGGCCACGGAATAGGCGAAACAGAATTGCAGAATATTTTCGAACCTTTTTATACGACAAAAGAACACGGCAAGGGAACGGGTCTGGGGCTTTCTGTTGCGTATGGCATTATAAAAAGCCATAACGGCAATATCGAAGTGGAAGAAACTTCTTTTAAAGGAACAACATTTAAAATTACATTACCGGTAAAACAATGAACGAAAAACCAAGAATACTTGTAGTTGATGACGAATTAATAGTACGGGAATCCCTTCTTCACTGGTTTGAAGAAGAAAATTATGAAGTAGATACAGCGGAAAGCGCGGAAGAGGCGCTCAGAAAATTAAAAGCGGGTAAGTTCGACGTGTACCTTCTGGATATGAAAATGCCGGGTATGAGCGGAATTGAACTGCTTGAGAAGATAAAAGAAGTTGATCCGGATGCGATTGTAATTCTGATTACCGCATTCGCGTCGGTGCAGACCGCGATAAAAGCTCTTAAGGAAGGCGCGTATGATTACCTTACAAAACCCGTTGATCCAGATGAACTGAACCACATCCTGCAGAACGCATTAAAGCAAAAAACACTTCTCCAGGAAAACATACAGCTAAAAGAGAATATTGAAGAAATAATAAAACCCGATAATCTTATCGGCGAGAGTGAGGAGATCAAGAAGATCTACTCTCTTATTAATACTGTCGCGCCGACCGACACTACTGTTATGATCCGCGGAGAAAGCGGTACCGGCAAAGAACTTGTGGCAAAGGCCATTCACATTAACAGCAGGCGCAGATACTTCCCGATAGTTACGGTGAATTGCGGCGCGCTTGCGGAATCGATACTTGAAAGCGAACTGTTCGGGCACGAGAAAGGCGCGTTCACCGGGGCGCATACAAAGCGCAAAGGGAAATTTGAAATGGCGGACGGAGGAACAATCTTCCTTGATGAGATCGGGACAATTTCGCCCAAGGTGCAGATAGAGCTTCTTCGCGTAATTGAAACAAAGCAGTTTATGCGCGTCGGAGGAAACGAACAGCTGAAAAGCGACTTCCGCGTTATTGCCGCCACCAACGAGCCGCTTGAAGAACTCGTAAAAGACGGAAGGTTCAGGGAAGATCTCTACTACCGGCTTAATGTATTTTCGATTTTTATTCCGCCCCTCCGCGAAAGGAACCTGGATGTGCCCGTACTTGCGTACTACTTCCTTCAGAAGCTTTGCGCGGCTATGAATAAAAAGATCACCGGTATTTCTGATGAAGCAATGCAGATACTTACTACATACAACTGGCCCGGCAATGTGCGCGAACTTGAAAACGCGATTGAAAGGGCGGTCGTGATTTCCAAATACGATAAGATAAC
>CAIMOS010000215.1 GCA_903843135.1 uncultured Ignavibacteriales bacterium
AAAATATCCTCTCTACAAAATTTATGACAAACTCATTTTCAGCAAGATACGCGAAAACTTCGGCGGACGGCTTGAATTCTTCATCGGCGGCGGCGCGCTTCTTGATATCGAGCTTCAGCGGTTCTTCTACGCAATCGGTATTCCTATGCTTCAGGGATACGGCCTGACTGAAGCCGCTCCGATCATTTCGGCAAACGTGCTTGCCGATCATAAACTCGGATCATCCGGAAGAATTGTAAAGAACCTTGATGTGAAAATTTGTGACGACAAAAATAACGCGCTCCCCGTGGGAGAAAAAGGCGAGATCGTGGTCAAAGGGGAAAATGTTATGGTGGGTTACTGGAAAAACGAAAAAGCAACAGCAGAAACAGTTAAAGAGGGCTGGCTTTATACCGGCGACCTCGGTTATCTGGACGAAGATAATTTTCTGTATGTTCTCGGCAGATTCAAAAGCCTCCTTATCGCGAATGACGGCGAAAAGTACAGCCCCGAAGGGATCGAGGAAGCAGTCACCGAACATTCCCGTTATATTGACCAGCTGATGCTGCATAACAATCAATCGCCATACACCGTCGCGCTGGTTGTGCCGAATAAAGAAAATCTGAAAACTTATCTAAAGTCAGTTAACCTGGATTTCACGACAACAGAAGGCCAGAAAGAGGCGCTTAAAAAGATCGAAGCGGAGATTTCGCGCTTTAGGGAGGGCGGAGATTTCGCCGGACTGTTCCCTGTCCGCTGGCTCCCATCCGCAATTGCTGTACTCGGCGAAGGCTTCACGGAACAAAATCATTTTATGAACAGCACGCTGAAAATGGTCCGCGGAAAAATCGCCGCGTTTTATCAGAACCGGATCGAATTCTTATACACCGCTGAAGGAAAGGATATTACTAATCATCAGAATATGACGATCATCAGCCGGTTGTAATTACAAATTAAGAATTAAGAATTACATAGTGTAATAATTTGAAGCGCGGCGGTGGTGCGTACAGATTTCTGTTTGGAACAGGCCGGTAATGTCTTTAAGAAATAGTTGATCGCCATCAATTTGTGTCTGCATTACGATTGGAACATCGCCTTGTTTTTTTGTCTTTGCTCTTAAAAGCAAAGCCGTTACGCATTTGTATAAGATCACTGGATTTGCATTCAACCCAATGTTCTATTCCCATTATTCCGGTCCATTTAGTTTTTCTGACTCGTCCAGTAACTTCCGTTCCCTCTCCAATTCAGCGGCGAGTTCCGCTTCTGAAGGGAGTATTAGCCGGTATCTGGACGCAAAAATCTGGTCGCTCTCCTTAAGCACAGAATACCGAACAATGCTCTCATCTTTTGTCGTGCAGAGAATTACACCTATTGTGGGATTATCGTCCGGACCGCGTTTAAGATCATCGAACATCCGCACGTACATATCCATCTGTCCAATATCCTGATGTGTCAGCTCCGAAGTCTTTAAATCAATCAGAACAAAACATTTCAGCAGATAGTTATAAAACACTAAATCAATATAAAAATGTTTGGTTTCCGTACTGATCCGGAACTGCCTTCCAACAAACGAGAACCCCTTTCCAAGCTCAAGCAAAAACAATTGCAACTTGCTTATTATCGCCTGTTCCAACGATTTTTCTAACGGCCAGGGGGTTTCAGGTAAATTAAGGAACTCCAGCACATATGGATCTTTTATAAAATGATTATTCTGTATTACCTCAAAGTCATTTTCCTTTTTAAGCATTTCACGTTTCGATGAACTGGACAGCAGCCTCTCGTAATACAGGCTGTTAATATTGCGTTCCAGTTGGCGCGTACTCCATTTCTGCTCTGCCGCTTCACGCAAATAATACTCTCTGACCTGTTTACTCTCGATCCTCATAATAATCCGCAGATGCGTCCAACTCAATTGGCTACGCACCGCGTAGCTTTTTTCAAAATCCGGGAATGTGCTGTAGAATTGCCTGAAATTCTTCAAATTCGCTACGGAAAATCCCTTGCCAAATTCGGCTCCCAGTTCCTGCGCCAGGCGTTTTATCAGGTAATCACCATAATCAGCTCTTTCCTTTCCCTCCTGCTCCTCCTCGACTATTCTCTTCCCGATCAGCCAGTAAGCTTCAACCATCGCCGAATTGACAGATTGATAGGCTTTTCTCCGTGCGTTTTCGAGTATTAACTTAACATCACCAAAAAAGTTTTTTAAAACGGTTACTTTCATTATTTTTCACCTTAATGTGTTTGTTGGTTTGTGAGGTATTTTGGGCACCGGGTAAAGTAATCATAATTGTTATCTCATTTAATTCATCTGCCGCCGCTTCAGGTTCGCTCACGGCTTCGGCTATCAGATCTGCAGGTTCGGGAAGGTCGTCCGGGTCATCAAGCGTATCGTCAGTTAACCACTTTATGTTAAGTTTATTGCCGCGTTCTTTTATCTCACCAAGAGTAAAAGCCCTGAACCGGACTTCACGCTTATTTGTGCCGGCCGGTTTCTCTCCGTAACATTTTTCGAAATCGAAATAAAATTCGATAAATACCCGCTGCATATATCCTCTTAAAAATTTAAATCTATCGCTTTATCACGAAAAATAATAAGTCAGCATTTTATAAAATAAGAAATCAAAATATTTTCCTAACGGATTATTTTGTGGTTTTATCGATATATAGCTTCATACCCCGGACCGAACATCAAATGCGCTGGATCTATGCGCCGGAAGGCTGGGGCGCAGAAAGCGCAAAAACTAAATTGATTACCATTTGGCTCAGCTTTATAACAAATTTTTCACCGTGAAACTATGTGTGAACTCCCGGAGAATTAATCAGACCCTTAACGAACCGCGGAATCCCCGTGCGGCATAGTAAGATTGTGCGCCGTTATGATATACAAAAACCTTTGTATACCGAAAATCACAAAAGAGCGCGCCGCCGGGATTCCTGACATCTTCGGGGGTTTTAACCCAGCTCGATGTTTTTGCGTCGAACTCTCCGAGTTTCTGAAGCTCCCGGTACTCTTCCTCAGTCAAAAGTTCAACGCCTATCTCCGCGGCCATATCGACTGCGTTATTTTCGGGTTTATTCTCTTTTCTTGTTTCCAGCGCTTCACGGTCATAGCAAAGGCTCCTGCGCCCTGCCGGGCTTTCCGGGGAGCAATCATAGAAAATATATTCACCGGAGTTTTTATCAAATCCTACTACATCCGGTTCACCGCCTGTTCTTTCCATTTCGCTGAGCACCCACAGTTTATAAGGTTTTGATTTTAACTTTGCCTCTACCTTTCCCCATTCGACGCCTTTATGGCGGCTCTTATTTTTCTCAAAACGTTTTTTCAATGTTCCGATTAATTCTTCTCGCTCTTTTGCGGTAAGTTCTTTTTTGTCTTTTTTTGCCATTTATAAAATTTATATTTGTTGCTGATTACGATGTTTTAAAATTTAATATAACAAGTTGCCCTGATTAAAAACAACCCTTCCGTAAACCGGATTAGCAATCCGGCACGGCGCAAATGAACAGTATAACTTGAAACCGGCAATCAGTTCCCCGTCGCCTGCGGACTTACCCGGTGCCGTTGTTTATCAGATCAGTAACATCTCAGGCGGAAAAATTACTATCACGGCAGGATTGATCTCAACTCTGTCAGAAACTCAGATGATCCGGCATTTAATATGATTGAAGAGATGAAAATTCTTGAGGAGATTTTTATTGAAGAAATGGGCTCAACCGCACCAGAGAATTATATTAAAGTAATTAAATAAACCGGATTCAAGTTTTTTGAACCTGAGATTTTCAACAGATCGATTATTATAAATAGTAGTAGTCTGAGGTGGAAAAATTGTGGAATTTTATTGTTTAGGAATATAATTCAAGACAGAATTTGTTTTCGGTATCCGTATCAGAAATAAATCCCCGTATCATATCTGATTCTTTCTTAATAATTTCAGCAACTTTGTTTGTTGTTGTGTTTCCCGAACGCAACCATATTACTTTTGGCGGTATTCCTTTCAGAATGGAAAAATCAAAAAAGTCCGAGTCAAAAGTTACAATAGTAAAATCATTTGCCTTGGCATACTCCCAGATCTTTGCGTCTGACGCCCCGTCCAGTCCTATTTGTCGGACCTGTTTTGAACCCGGGAAATAATCATCGACTTTATTTACTATTCTAAAAGAAATATTCTGGTCAAAAAGAAGTTTCATACTGCTATTTTTAGCCGGTGTTCTTTATCCGCCGCGTACGCCAGACATGCTCTTATATCATCTGTTGTCAACTCTGGAAATTCATCGATTATCTCCCCGAATGTCATACCGGATGCAAGCCAGTTCAGCACATCGTAGACGCTGATCCGTGTATTTCTTATACACGGCTTTCCAAACCGTCTGTCGCTTTGGATGGTTATTATTTCCATATAGTTCATATGTTTTCCGGATTAATTTATATCTTTAGTGAAATTTAGTAATAATTGAATTAATACCAGCGGGCGCTTTTTGGGTCATACATAAATTTGATATAACATAGATGTCTACCTGCATATAATAATGCTGTTAAATCACCATTTATTCTTTTTGGATAATTTTATATTTTGAACTTATGAAACGCCATCAAAGTCTATATAAGTTTTCCCGCGAGCACCACGACGGACTGATACTCGCGCAACTCCTTAAAAAGGATGCACCGGAATATAAGGGCCTGCCCCGCGCACCCCACGAAAAGAGGGCCTATGCAGTCAGCTTTTTCAAAAACGAACTCACTAAACATTTTAAAGCTGAAGAAGAAATACTTTTCGTGATGGCGAACGGAAGAAATGCCAGGCTGAATACACTTACTGCCGAACTTATTTTTCAGCACCAGACACTTGCCGCGAATTTTAAATTAATTGAACTGGAGAACGAAAACTACATCCGCATAATGGATGAAACCGGTTATCTGCTCGAGCAGCATATCAGGCTTGAAGAAAGAGAATATTTCCCGTTGGTGCAGGAAGAGTTAAGCGAAGAAGAACTTGCCGAATTAGAGAAGAAGTTAATTCAAAAATGAAGGGACGCTGCTTACACGTCCCTCGAATAATTCTTATCAAGATAAATTATTTCGCGCTCCTGCGTCTTTGCGGGAGAGTTTTTCCCGCTTAGCCGAAGTGACGCAAAGAAGCTAAATCTTCATATAACAGAAAATTAAAATCTCGCGTTAATCCCCGGTAATATTCTCGCGCCGACAGGGTTTGAACGCACAATGTTCAGTAAACCGATCTGCACCCCGCTCAGGTCTTCCGCGTAGTTGAATAAGCCGATGGCGAGGCCTGTCTGTTTTCCTGTAATATTATTATATCCCGCAACGCTCACACCTTTTAACATCTCTATATCAGACCAGATTGGATTAACATTTAAGCCGGTAAAATCTGATACCTGCGTGTTGTAAACAGCAACGTTCAGGCCCTTAACTTCTCCTTTGGAATAAATTTTACCGAGCGATACGTTAACTCCGGTAATATCGCCGTTGCCTGATACCACTGCAAGGCCGCCGACATTTAATCCTAAAATGTTTTCCTGCGAAACGAGCGCCGCTCCGGCGATGTTTAATCCAAGAATGCTTTTCTGGGAAACAACTGCTAGTCCGCCGATGTTCAGTCCTTTAATTCCTTCCTGAGAAACAACCGCAGCGCCGCCGACATTTAGTCCCAGTATTCCGCCCTGCGAAACAAGTGCAAGCCCGCCGATGTTGAGCCCGAAAATTTCTTCCTGTGCCACTGTTGCCATTCCGCCGATATTAATTCCGCGAAGGCCCTCCTGCGCAACAAGCGCCAAACCGCCAAAGTTGATACCAAGCGCCTGCCCCTGAGTAACTACCGCAAGGCCGCCCGC
>CAIMOS010000216.1 GCA_903843135.1 uncultured Ignavibacteriales bacterium
GTCAGACCGAGAGTTTGTCTCCGGCTTCCTTCAGATTCCATCTCACGATGGACACCCTTGCCTTTGACTTGCGATTCCCACTACCATGCTCGCAGAGGACTTTCACCTCCGAGTTAATGAATATGCCGGGCGCACTAACAAGTCCGCCGGCTATTCCGGCTGAATTGTACCGGACATAGTTGTCGCTAAAGATAATATCATAGTCGCTCGTTAAATAGATCCCGGCACCCCCGCCTGCCGACCTTGTCCTCGAATTCACACGGTTATACATAATAATATTGTGAGATATTCGGCCGCTTTGTCCAAGTACTATACCTCCTCCTTCCGCCCAGTGGCCAATGGCCGTGTTGCCTGTAACTCTGTTATATTCGATGATAACATACGGAGTGCTCTTTAGATTTTCTCTTGCGGTACCTGCAGAAATCCCCGCGCCACCCGAACAGTTGTATTTCCCGAATTCCAGTACGTTATTATTAATTACATTATTATGTGAGATACGGGCGCCGGCATCAGTAATGTTAATCCCGCCCCCCGACATCCAGTATTTAAAAAGTATGTCATCGGGATAAATTTGGGGATCACCGCTTCCTCCCTGAACTGTAAAACCGGTAACCTGGCATAGTGTGTCAGTGGGACCGTTAATTCTGATTACAGATGCGTATAACTTATTGTTTAGCCTGCTGCCGTCAATGATCGTTTTTTCGATGTGGGCGGGATCGTTATCAAGAAGGAATAAACTTGCAAGCACAATATTCTGCTTGATAAGAATATTTTCGTAATATTTTCCTTCGGAGACTAATACTGTGTCGCCCTCTCTGCAGGCATTTACAGCTGCCTGAATATTGTGGTATTCCTGCGGCACCCTTCTGATCTTTCCTGGCACTTCGCAGAAAAGAAGAATGAGAAGAACACTTGTTATTACTTTATAATCACGCATTTGAAGAAGACGGATTAGGCGTATGCCGGAGGGAAAAGGTTGAATTAAATACGATGGACCATAAACAGGCACGCAGGAATTTAACCACACTGCGGACCGGGAAGGTTACAGCACCACAGATTGAGAGAGACAATTCTGATGAAAGAAAAAAGCAACAGATCAGCAAGGAAACTCCTAACTCTGATAACTTTTTTAATTGCCATTATTGCTTCGGCTCCCGCGCTTAAGTTTGGCCATAAGCAATCCGGCTGGTTATTTGCACCACGCTCATACCATATTCGGTAGTTGTTCCCGGATGGGCCTTTGTTTAGCCCGCCAGAGAATATAATATAATGATTAAGAAAAACTAATAAATTGCTTAATCAAAACAAATAAAAATGTCGCACTGCTTTATTCCCGGTAACTGTCGGGTTTACAAACCAGCATCAATTGTTTTATTGGTGCATAAAATTTCAGAATAGTTTACATTCCGGGCAATTTACACAAACTTTGGTTCTACAATTTCTTCTGAAATTCCATAAAAGAACGCCATCCTTAGCTGGCTCTTCACTCCTTCGATATCACTCTCGTCAAAATCAAAAATAAAATTTACGGCGTTTTCCAGAATTTTATCTTTCATTTCTGGTTCCCATCCCGGGGCAAAATTAAAACTCTCTGTGTTTTCCTTTAAAAAGTCCCCCGCGCCGGTCAGCATTTTATTCGCGCGTTCCAGCAGTTCATTATCTTCCGCTGCGAGTATATAGTTCACATATGGCAGTTCAGTAATTTCCATTATCTCCTCAGCGAAGCTGAATCCTTCCAGCATCTTACTGTGGCTAAAATTTATATCACCGGCCAAAAGATAGTTTTCATCTCCAAGCTTCGTAAACTCCCGCGCAATTTCCATTTTGACTTCAGCGTCATAAAGTTCCTTGAACATTATATTAGTTAGAACAGCTTCCTGAGAGGAGATATCCCCGAACAGCCGGATTCTTTCCAGCGTGTCCTGTTTCTCTTTTTTATAATAGATATACGAATTAGAAATGGGCCCGTCGAATGATAAGCCGTATCGGGAAGATACAAAAAGTTCATCGTGCTTCAGCAGGTCCATAACCGGGATAAGCGCGCAGGAACCCTGATCTTTCCGGAAGGCGCTGGTCAGTAATGCAGACGGCTGGAACTCAAAACTGATCTTTTGCTGTTTAAGAAATGTAGCAAATATGGTGGTGAATATGTTGTGGGGAAGATAAATTTTCATTGTTGGCTCACTTTATTACCTCAAAAATATGAAAATAATGCCCATTTTTAGAATATTTTTCAAACATTCGTATAAAAATAAAAAAGAACTTGACTAATTATCGGTATTTACATATATTTAAGTTAGTAATATTTAAGATTCATAAATCTCAAAACAAAATAAAGGAAAATACAATATGAAGACTGCTCGCTTAATGGCTCTCGTGGCTCTTTTCTCTGCTGCAACTTTTGCCCAGGTAAACTGGGGTGTCGATAAGTCACACTCAAACGTAATGTTCAACGTTACACATATGGTAATATCTGAAGTTACCGGCTTTTTCAAAGCTTATGACGGAAAATTCTCCAGCAAATCAGATGCTGACTGGAACGGCGCTCAGATCGATTTCACAATCGAGACCAAATCGATTTTTACTGATAATGAAAAAAGAGATGATCATTTAAGATCAGATGATTTCTTCAATGCCGAGAAATATCCGTCTATCGTTTTCAAGAGCAAGTCTATGAAAAAAGAAAGTGGCAATAAATACAAATTAACCGGGGACCTTACTATCCGCGACGTAACCAAACAGGTTACCCTGGATGTAGACTTTAAAGGAAATGTTAAAGACGGCTGGGGAAATGAGAGAGCAGCTTTCAGAATTAAAGGAAGCGTAAACAGATTGGATTTTAATTTTAAATGGAATGCCTTACTTGAGACCGGCGGCGCTGTGGTAGGTAAAGATGTTGAAATTGCAGCAAACATTCAGTTGATTAAAGAGAAGAAGAAATAAAGGCCATTCCGCTCAATTACGGCCCCGGTCCCCCGGGGCTGTTTTGTTTTAAATCAATCCTCATCATTTCCAGTTACAACTCTGCGTCAACACTCTTCAGTCCTTTGTGCTGTTTCCCTTTTATGGTTATGCAAAGGAGAAATGACATAAAATAGAAAAGGCAGCCCTTATGCAGAGCCGCCTTAACAATTGTAAGACAAAAATTAAATAAGTCTTATTTGACTTTTGATTTGATCTTAGCAGCTTTACCTGAAAGATTCCGCAGATAATACAATTTTGCTCTGCGTACGCTTCCCTGTTTCAGAAGTTCGATCTTTGAAATTTTCGGTGAGTTAAAAGGAAAGATCCTTTCAACGCCGACACCGCTCGATATTTTCCTTACGGTAAATGAACGGCTTTCTCTTGAGCCTCTGATGCTGATAACATCACCTTCAAACGGCTGTTCTCTTTCTTTATCGCCTTCGATGATCTTCACAAAAACTTTGATGTGATCACCGGGTTTGAAGTTAGGAAACTGGCTTTTGTTTCCTTCGGTTGCTAGTTCGTTTAAACTAAACATTTATGTCTCCTAAGTATTATTATTTCTTTTCCAAATATCTGTTGATTTATGTGATTCTTCTTCTTTCCATTCTGCTATCGCCCTGTGGTCTCCTCTGAGCAGCACATCCGGAACTTTCATTCCGTCGATAACTTCCGGTTTCGTATAATACGGCTCGCCGATATTCTCTCCGGCCTGGAATGAATCGCTTAACGCAGATTCACTGTCGTTAAGTACGCCCGGTATGAGCCTTACAATAGAATCTATAAAAATTAAAACGGGAAGCTCTCCTCCCGTCAAAACAAAATTTCCGACCGAGAATTCCTCATCGGCAAATCTCTCAATTACCCTCTCATCAATGCCTTTATAATGGCCCGCGATAAAAATCAGATTCTGCGCCAGCGAGAGGCGGTTTGCGTCGCTCTGGCCGAATAATTTTCCCCTCGCGGATGTTACAATTAACTTATCGTAAGTTCGTTCGCTCTTAAGTTTATCGATACACCTGAAAAACGGTTCCGGCTTTAATATCATTCCCGCGCCGCCGCCGTAAGGTTTATCATCTATCTGGAGATGTTTGTTGTCCGCGTAATCTCTGAGGTTGTGGAGGTGAATCTCAACTTTACCTCTTACGCGCGCGCGTTTTATTATGCTGTGGTTCAGCGGGCTGTACAGGATTTCCGGTACGGCCGATATTACGTCAATCCTCATCATCGTAAAACTCATCCCCGCTTTTCAGAATCATCATTTTCTCACCGGCTGAAAATTTATCAATATATTCATTCAGCGCCGGAAGAAGATACTCATCACCGTTTACTTTTTCAATGACGTAAACATCATTAGTTTTTAATGTGTAAACATCTTTGATCTTACCGAAGAGTCCGCCGTTTTTATAAACGGAACTTCCGATAAGATCGTGAATATAATGCTCGTTTTCCGGAAGTTCAGCGGCGTGCGTACCCGGTATATACAGGTACTTATTCAGCAAAATTTTGGCTTCCTCCCTTGTGGAGAAAGCGCTGAACTTAACAGAAATATCGCCCGCTTTCCCTTTTATCTCATCGACCGGCAATTCTTTTTTATTCCCGAAGAAATCGACAAAGAACGATTTACTGTCCCTGAACTTTTCATAAAAATCAGAAAACAATTTCAGTTTAAGGAAACCGGCTTCACCGCTTAGAGCGGTGACCTGCGCAACTACAAAAAAATCAGTTTGTCCCGAAGTTACCGGGTTCAATCCGCTATTTCTAGAATGGCACGTTTACCTTCTCGGCCCGCTACAGACGTAGCCAAAACTCTTATTGCTGAGATAATTTTCCCTTGCTTACCGATGACTTTGCCAACATCTTCGGGGCTAACTTTCAGATGAATATGATAGACCTTTTCATCCTCGGATTTCACTTCAACCGACACACCGGAAGGATTGTCAACAAGAGATTTTGCAATGAACTCAATATATTCTTTCATAACTGAGGCCTCCTAGAAATACAGCAAAGGTACTCTATATAACTGTTGGTACTAAAGAACCGCGATTAGGCAGTTCTACGCAGAAGCTGTACCTTTCTCTTCTGCGGCACCTTTCTTCTTCTTTCTTTTCTTAGGAACGGAAGCAGCAGCTTCCTTCATTTTTTTCCATTTATCCATCTCAACAGCAACCTGATCATCGCTCAATTTTCTCTTAATCAGTTCGCGTTTGTGGCTGATACCCTGGCTTCTGAGCAGGCTGCGGACTGTTTCAGTCGGCTGAGCGCCGGCTTCAAGCCAGTATAACGCTCTGTCTTCATTAATATCAACTGAGTGCGGCTCTGTTAAAGGATTATAAATGCCGATGGCTTCAAGAAATTTACCGTCGCGTGGCGAACGCGCATCGGCAGCCACAATCTTATAGATCGGCTGTTTCTTTTTGCCCATTCTTCTGAGTCTTAATTTAACTGCCAATTAAAGGCCTCCAATTATTCATACAATTATTAATTTAATTTAAAGTTTTTATTCTTCAAAAGCGAATTATTTAATCCCATCTTCGACATCCTTGAGATCATAGTCTGCATCTCCTGGAACTGTTTAATCAGCCGGTTTACGTCCTGAATGCTGGTTCCGCTTCCTTTTGCAATCCTGCTTCTGCGGCTTCCGTTCAGAACCTTAGGATTTCTCCTCTCGGCCCTCGTCATCGAGTTAATAATCGCTTCTACTTTTACAAACGCGTTTTCATCGATATCGGCTGATTTAATCTTGGATCCGAATCCCGGAACCATAGCCAATAACGATGATAATGAGCCCATCTTCTGGATCATTTTGATCTGCTTCAGAAAATCCTCAAAATCGAACTTGCTCTTTTTCAGTTTTTCCTGAAGCTCAAAGGCTTCATCCTGGTCAAATGCCGTCTGGGCTTTTTCTACCAGGCTTATTACATCTCCCTTTCCGAGAATCCTTGAAGCAAGCCTCTCGGGGAAGAAAACTTCCAGGGCGTCCGTCTTTTCACCGTTACTGATGAATTTGATCGGCTTCCCTACAACGGCACGGATCGAGAGAGCGCAGCCGCCTCTTGAATCGCCGTCCATCTTTGTCAGGACTATTCCGTTGAAATCAACCTTCTCGTTAAATGCTTTGGCTGAATTTACGGCGTCCTGCCCGGTCATAGAATCAACAACAAAAAGAATCTCATCGGGCTGAATCAGTTTTTTTACATCGGCGACTTCAGTCATCATTTCTTCATCAACGTGAAGCCGGCCGGCTGTATCAACTATGATTGTATCCAGTCCGTTTTCTTTTGCGTAATTCAGGCCCCCTGTTGCAATCTCTTTCGGGTCAATTTGTCCCGGCGCGTAAACCGGGATATCAATATTCTTACCTAAAACTTTAAGCTGCTCAATAGCTGCCGGCCTGTAGATATCAGCCGCAACTAATAAAGGCCTGCGGCCCATTCCTTTTAACTTCCGCGCAAGCTTGGCGCTAAAGGTCGTTTTACCGCTGCCCTGAAGGCCCACAACCATCATTTTCGTAACACCCGAACCGTTTATTGCCACTTCGGTATTACTGCTCCCGAGCAAAACCACCAGTTCATCATAAATAATTTTAGTGATGAGCTGACCCGGAGTTATGGAAGCAAGTACTTCCTGGCCGAGGGCCTTCTGAGTGACTTTTTCAATAAAGTCCTTAGCCACACGGTAATTAACATCCGCGTCAAGCAGAATAACCCTGATCTCTCTAAGAGTATCAGCGATATTCTTTTCGGTCAGTTTCCCCTGCCCGGTTATTTTCTTTAAAGCCTTGTCAAGCTTCGCTGTTAAGTCTTCTAACATCCGTCCCGGTTATTAATTATCCCTTTTTAAGGGCATTGGCTCCGGAAACGATCTCCAGAATCTCTTTTGTAATGGCTGCCTGACGGGCCTTGTTGTAGGTGATTTTAAGTGACCTTATCAGCTCGCTCGCGTTAGTTGTAGCGTTATCCATTGCCGTCATTTTCGCGCCTAACTCGGCTGCGTTTGATTCGAGAAGAACTCTCCACATCTGGGTCTGAAGGTATCTCGGTATCATAAAATTAAGGATATAACTCTGAGACGGCTCATAGATATAAGTGTCCGTGAATTTCTTTTCATCCTTGCCGAACTGTACCGGTACGGGGAGATAATCTTCCCCGGTAATTTTCTGTGAAACTACCGACTTAAATTCATTGTATATGAAATAAACTTTATCGTACTTGCCGTCCACAAAAGGGGTAATGATTGAGTTTGCAAGTTTATTGGATTTATCAAGATTAAGACCGGAGAACACACCTACTTCATTACCGACCACATTATAATCTCTTTTCCTGAAAAAATCATACCCTTTTTTACCGATGCAGTAGAGGTCAACGTTCTTTCCCTCTTCCCTGGTCATCTTTTTGTGATATGCCGTGGCTTCCTTAATAATGTTGGTGTTAAAGGCGCCGCAAAGACCTCTGTCGGCAGTAACAATAACGAGAAGAATATTTTCCACGTTTTCTTTAGGGGCGAGATAAATATTCTGTTCTTTCTCTTCTTCAGTAATAAGATGGCCCAAAACTGAAGACAATTTTTTCGCGTAAGGACGTGCATTGACGACCGACTCCTGAGCTCTTCTCAGCTTCGCGGCCGCAACCATCTTCATCGCTTTAGTGATCTTCTGCGTACTCTGTACGCCTCTGATCCTGCTTCGTATGTCTCTTAATGTTGCCATATTATTTAAGCTTAGCTGGATTTCTTAAATGTGCGTGAAAATTCTTCAGCGGCTTTTTTAATCATATTCGAAGTTTCTTCGCTTACATCCTTGCTCTCGCGGATGTTCCTGTAAATTTCAGGGGTTTTAAGCGCAGCGTATTCATGAAATTCTTTTTCGAAACGCTTTACATCTTCAACCGGAATAGAATCGAGGAAACCGTTTGTTCCGAGGAACACGCTAACTACCTGGTTCTCAACTTTAATTGGCGCGTACTGTCCCTGTTTCAGAAGTTCAACAAGGCGTGCGCCTCTTGAAAGAGTATTCTTCGTTGAAACATCAAGGTCGGAACCGAATTTCGCGAAAGCCTCGAGTTCCCTGTAAAGAGCTAATTCAAGTTTAAGCTTACCGGCAACTTTTCTCATCGCCTTAACCTGAGCATTACCGCCTACGCGGGAAACAGAGATACCGACGTTGATAGCCGGCCTGACGCCTGCGTTAAAAAGATTTGGCTCAAGATAAATCTGACCGTCGGTAATTGAAATTACGTTAGTAGGGATATACGCGGAAACGTCGCCCTGCTGTGTCTCGATGATAGGAAGCGCTGTTAATGAGCCGCCGCCAAGTTCATCGCTTAATTTCGAAGCGCGTTCAAGCAAACGTGAGTGCAGATAGAATACGTCGCCGGGATAAGCTTCGCGTCCGGGAGGCCTTCTGAGCAAAAGTGACAGTTCGCGGTAAGCCGCGGCTTGCTTGGAAAGATCATCATAAACTACAAGTGCGTGTCTGCCGGAATCGCGGAAGTGCTCGCCGAGTGTTGCGCCGGAGTAAGGAGCAATAAACTGAAGCGGCGCAGGATCTGATGCGGACGCCGTTACCACGGTGGTATATTCCATCGCGCCCTCTTCCTGGAGTTTCGCGACTATGCGGGCAACCGTTGACCTTTTTTGTCCGACTGCAACATAAATACAGAAAACCGGTTTAATGCCAAGGCTTGCAGCTTCGGGAGTATGCGTATATTTTTGATTGATGATAGCATCAATCGCAACAGCGGTTTTACCTGTCTGGCGGTCACCGATGATAAGTTCTCTCTGTCCGCGTCCAATCGGGATCATCGCGTCAACCGCGGTTATACCTGTCTGAAGGGCTTCTTTAACTCCCTGCCTGAAAATAACGCCGAGCGCTTTTCTTTCGATCGGGAGGAACTTATCAGTGGTTATGGCTCCTTTACCGTCAATGGGAAGCCCAAGCGGTGTAATAACTCTGCCGAGCATCTGATCGGATACCGGCATAGAGGCAACCTTACCGGTTCTCTTGACCGTATCGCCTTCTTTAACCAAACTTGTCTCACCGAAAAGAACGCAGCCAACGCTGTCTTCTTCGAGGTTCAGCACCATTCCAAAAACATCATTCGGGAACTCTACAAGCTCACCCGCCATAACTTTACCTAAACCGTATACACGGGCGATACCGTCGCCAACCTGCAGCACTGTGCCGCTGTCGTAGATTTCAACTTCGTTGTCGAAGCCGGTGATCTGTTTTCTGAGAATCGAAATTATTTCTTCAGGTTTTACGTCAACCATAAAAAATCCTTTATTAAAATTCCTTAATTAACCGAAAATGAGCTTGTTAAAAATTTATTTTTCAGCACGTGTAACTGCTGCTTAACCGATGAATCAATCACCGTATCGCCTGCTTTTGCCACAAATCCGCCGATGAGATTTGCATCTTTCTTAAAAGTGAACTCAACTTTTTTGCCGAGAACAGACTCAAGCTTTGACCTGAGAGCATCTACCTGGGGACCGCTCATCTCTTCAGCGCTGGTAACCGTGACCGGTACGATACCCAGATGCTGGTTCCTCAATTCAATAAATTTCGCGGGGATTTCAGCAAGAACCTCGATCCTGTTCTTCTGAATCAGTACCCGGATAAAATTATTTGTCAGATCGCTGAGCCGGTCCTTGAACACCTCTTTAAGAACCGAACTTTTTAAAGAGGGCTTTACTGTAGGATCCTTAATGATCCTTTTCAAACGCGGCGCGGAAGTCAGAATCTTATTTATTGATTCCATATCAGCTGAGACAGCAGGTAAAATTCCCTGCTCGACAGTCAGCGAAAGCAGCGAGGCGGCATATTTAGAAGCTACACGGTTTAAGCTCATTTTAATTCTTCCGGATGTCTTCTATTGATTTATTGATAATATCCTTCTGCGAATCCTTGTCCAGATTCTTACGGATGATCTTTTCAGCAATATCAACCGAAATTTCAGCTATCTGGTTTTTCAGATCGCTGAACATTTCCTGACGCTTTCTGTCAATCTCAACAGAGGCATTATCAATTATTTTCTGTGCCTGCGCTTTGCTGTCTTCCATAATCTGGGTCTTGACCTGCTCAGCATAAGTCCTGCTCTGGTCGATGATCTTCTTTGCCTCTTCCTCCGCCTTTGAGAGGTTCTTCCTGTTTTCTTCAATCAGGGCCTGGGCGTCGTTTCTCGCTTTTTCAGCAGACTCGAGGGATTCCTTTATCTTGCTTTCCCTTTCGTCAAGAGAATCAAGAATCGGTTTCCAGGCGAACTTCTTAAGAATTAAAAGAAGCAGAAGGAAAATCAGCACGGTCCAGAAAGCCAGGCCGGGGTTGACGGAAAGTAATCCGCCGCCGCCTTCGCCGCCTTCAGAGTAAGCTGCAAACATAAGTAAAACAGCCATAGACATTTCTATTTTCTTTCTGAAAAAATTGTTAAATCACCGGTAAATGCAGGTAAGGCATAAATAACAGCACCGGCAAAAAGCCGGCAACGCTGCTATCGGGATGCTGAATGCATTCCCGGTACAAAAAAACTTAATTAATTATTTGCCGGCTAACTGGAAGCAAATAACGAGCGCGAACAGAGCGATACCTTCAATAAGAGCAGCCGCGATAATCATAGAAATTCTTATCGTTCCTGCAGCTTCTGGCTGTCTTCCGCTGGCTTCCATCGCTGAGGCAGCTAATTTGCCAATGCCTAACGCACCACCGATAATTGTTAATCCTGCACCGATACCGGCTGCTAATGCCGCTAAATCCATCTATTCCTCCGAATAAGTTTAGTTTAGATTATTTGTTTAGTTTAGTTTATTTTTTTTAATGATCCTGATGTACTGCCATTCCAATAAACAGGGACGACAGCATCGTGAAAATGTATGCTTGTAATAATGCAACAAGTATCTCGAGCATATACACAAAGAGAGCCATACCTACCGAGACAACGGCAATGCCGTAAGACTGCATTACGAAAATCAGACTGATCAGAGCATAAATTACAATGTGCCCAGCGGTCATATTTGCAAAAAGCCGCACTGCAAGCGCGAACGGTTTAGTGAACAGTCCTAAAATTTCCACAACCGCTATAATCGGCAAAAGAACGACCGGAATGCCGTGAGGAATAAGCCCTTTGAAATAACCAAAGACTCCGTTCTTCATCATACCGCCGCCCTGGATTACAAAAAATGAAAAGATGGCGAGTGTGGCAGTAACGGTAATGTTGCTTGTGATTGTTGCCGTGAAAGGGATGAGCCCTAAAAAGTTTGAGAAAAGTATAAAGAAAAACGCCGTTAAAAGGTAAGGCAGAAACTTTTCGTGCCCTTTACCAATTGTCGGCTTGGCAATTTCATCGCGGACAAAAATGATAAACACTTCTATCACGTTCGCTATACCTTTTGGTACAAGTGATTTTTTATAGCGGCCGGCCACTCTTATAAGGAAGAATGTCAGAAGGCCGGAAACAAGAAAAAGGAAGAAGACGTGCCTTGAAATGTCTAACCATTCCAGCCCGAACAGGTTCTGAGGGAGATATACTTTCCCCAGCGGGGTAAAGTCAAGATATTCACCATCCTGAATGTGGTGCATTATCCAGCTGTTGTCAGAACCGCTATGCGCTTTTTTCAGTGTATCTACTACTGCGGTAGCCGTACTATCCATAATACTTTGTTAAACTGTTGCTTCTTGCTTTAACTAAATAAAAAATTTCGAGAATAAGGTATATAAAATAAAAAATAAAGACTAATAAGATAAAAAGATTATTGTTCAGTTTCAACATATTAGAGCCCAAAATGATAAATATTAAAACGCCGAATAATCGGGTAATTTGGCCCCCTAAAACCATTAAAAGGAACGATTTGTCGTCTTTATTTAACCCTTTGTCATAGGTAAACAGCCCAATAAAAAAGTTAACTGTGGTGATTATTTTGGCAATTAGCAGGCACAGGAAAGTCTGAAGATCGATATAATTAAACTGATATAGCGCCGTTATTACAATAAAAACAGCTACTATCGCCGTGACAATATTCTTTTTGAACCTATAATTCATTCTGTTTTGACTGGTCTTTTTTCAATTTATTTTTCTTTTCTAATCCGAGCACTATCTTGATCAGATTATACATACCTGCAAAAATACCAAATATTGCGCATATAAGCGTATATCTCGGCGTGGTTCCGTATTTTGCGTCAAGCCAGTCCCCGAGGTATACCATAACAACGATAGTTGCCGCAAGCTGGACCCCGAGGCCAAGGTAGGGGCCGAGCTCACTGAATATCTCGGTTTTGGATTTTGGTTCGGCTTTTTTCACAATTCCTACAGGCTTTGCATTTCGCTGCTGCCGTTGAACAGTGCGCCTTCTTCAACAACCAGTAACTTTGCTTTCAGGTCCCCTCTCACCAATGCTTTGGCCTCTATCGACAGTTTCCCTTCGCAGGCAATATTCCCTTCTACCTTGCCGCCAAGTATGCAGGAAGTAGCCACGATATCTCCGTATATCTCGCTCTTGACTCCCTGTGTCACAAGTCCGGTGGCAATCACATTTCCTCTTACCGTTCCGTCGATTCGTACGTTCCCCTTTGAATTAACATTTCCCTCGATAATAGTTCCGTCACTTATCATTGTAACATTATGTATATCAATTTTTTCTTTCATTAAATAACTCCGGATTAATTGGGAATAAACGTCTGGGGATTTACAGCCGAACCATACCGCCAGATCTCGAAATGGAGATGGGCCCCGTGTGATTCAGAACCTGTATTACCGCACAGCGCAATAACTTCACCCTGTACAATTTTCTGTCTCGGTCGGGCGAGAACTCCCGAGCAGTGTTTATAAACCGTAATATGGTCCCCCGGATGCGCCAGGATGACCATCATTCCATCGTCTGTTGTGTAGCCTGAAAAAACCACGTATCCGTTGGCCGAAGCATAAACAGGGGTGCCCTCCTTCGCGGCGATATCCAGCCCGTAATGCCCCTTATCGGGACTAAATTTATTGCTTATTACCCCATCCATCGGTTTGACAAAGGAAACCAGATCGCTCTTCTGCTCCGGGAAGAAAAATTCCGCGAACATTGAGAAAATGTCACCGCCGACATATTTTACGGCCTTTTTGCTCTTCGGAGGCGGCTTTATAACATCCCGGAACGCGGTAGAATCTCCGAGTAAAATTGCGTTTCTCAGCCTTTCGTTTTTCAATTTCAGTTCATCGAGTTCATTGACCAGCCGGTCCACTTTATCGACGAGAGCCTCATTCTCTTTTATCTCGCTGTACGTAAGAGAAACATTTTCCGAAAAGAACAAATGCCGTGCCGGTGTGTAAATCAGCAGCATACCGCTGATAAAGAAAACCAGCAGTGAGTATAAAGCCATAACAACCAGAAACATCGGGAAATTCAAAGTCCTGGATTTGAACCTTGATGTCGATGTCTGAGGAACAATCACAACCGAGAACTTTATCTTTTTAAAGATAAATCTCAGCGGCTTTAGATTTTCAATTATATGGTCTTTTAGTGACTGTATCAAAACCTGATCTCAAATTTCTGTACTATCTCGGCAAAATTAATTTTTCCCTCACGTACCAGTACCGGGCGGCCGGTGGTGAGGTTAATTACCGTTGAACCGGAATTAAGCGATTCCCTGGTTGAATAAAAAATCGCGTTCACCTCCCCGTCAAACTCCATTTTAATCTGCTGAAAATCATTTAGCGCATCGTTTCCGTGCCTGTTAACACTGGTCGAAATCAACGGCATATTTATTGCCTTCAGCAGCTTGCTGCAAAAACCGTGATTGGGTATCCTGAATGCAGCGCTGTCCATTCCCAGCTGCTCGGCAGTTACTCTGTTCAGCCGCAGCACTACGGAAATCGGATTCGGCCAGATTGACAGCAGAAAATCAATGAGATCCTCGCTCTTCAGATCAACCATCTTAAGAAGGACGTCTATCGACCCTACAAGCATTATCATCGACTTATCGCGCGGCCTTTTCTTTATGGCGAAGATCTTTTCAAGAGCCTCCTGGTTAAAAGGATTCGCGCCGAAACCATAAATTGTATCCGTAGGATATATAAAAACTCCGCCCTCAAAATATATTTTCTGAGCGAGGGCCACAGCCTCGCGTGAATGTTCATCCGTGTTTATTACCCGGCTTAAAAGTTCAGTCATTACTCAGTAGTTGTTCCATTTTATTGATTACTGTTCCCGGAAGAAGGTCCCTTCCGCACCTGAAATGATCGAGCGGACACGCCTTATAGCCGTGTATTCCGCAGGGTTTACAGTTCAGGTCATTCTTACTTAACCAGCCGCTTCTTTCCCCTAAAGGATAGAAACCAAATTCGGGTACAGTTGAACAGTAAAGACTTAATGTCTTCACTTTCGCAATGTATCCCATATGTACCGGCGAACTGTCGTTGGTAAGCAGAAGTTCGCATTGTTTTAAAAAATTTATTGTCCCCGGAATCGAAAATCTTCCGCAGAGATCAACCGCCCCGCTGCCGCATCCCGCAGCAATGCGCCCGGCAAGGCCGGATTCCTTTTCTGTGCCGATAATAGCTATCGCAAAGCCGTTTGAAATAAAGCCGGAACAAACTGACGTAAAATGTTCTTCCGGATACTGTTTCGTGGCCCACTCTGTACCCGGCGCGACAGCAATAATCTTTTTGCCTCTCAGAGACTCCAGTACGGTATTGATCTCGTTCCGCTCGCCTGCGCTGATCTTTAGATTATACTCAATTTTCCAGGGATCGACCTGTGCCGCTTCATCCCCGGCAAAAACGAGGTTCCGGTAAACTTCGTGAGCATTAAACTTATATTCAAAATTATTCCGGTAAACAAATTTTAAGGCGCTGTTGTCAAAACCGTAAGAATCCTTTATTCCGCTCAGCAAAACAAGTATTGAGGTTCTTGCGGAACGGTGCGGGGCGATCACCCGTTTGTAATTCTCCGACTTCAACTCGCCGGCAAAATTAATCAGCGATTTCAAAGATTTATGCTTCCCTCTTTTATCGAAGAGGTAAACTTTTCTTACATTTTCATAAGCTGAAAAAATATCGTATGATTTTCCGGTTGTTACCACATCGATAATAATCCCGGGATTCTTCTCTGCTAAAACAGCGATCATCGGTAATGTTAATAAACAATCTCCGATAAACGCGGTCTGAATGACTAATAAGTTATCGCCCGCATTTAATACTTCCATATATTATGCATCCACAGCCAGTGATCGGGATGTTCAATCAGTTTTTCTTCAAGCAACTTCATATGCCTTTGAGTAAGAACCTGTATCTGCTCTTCCCTGTCTTCCGGGAGCCCTTCTTTACTAAGCGGCGTCATATGAGAGCCATAACCTCCCTCCGGACGGCGAACCATAAAGCCCATCAGCACGGGAGCGCCGGTTTTAAGCGCAATTGCGGCCGGGCCGGGATACACACGGGTTTCCCTGCCAAAAAAATCAACCTTCAGGCCATCGCTCGGACCACGCTGGTCACCGACAATAGCAACAATTCCTTTGTCACTGATCTCTTTGAATATCTGTTTTATGGAGACGCCGAGATATACCGTTCGGTTGCCGTACATCGAACGCTGCCGGTTAATCCATTCATCTACCAGAGTATTACGCTGCCCTTTTACGACCATCATTATTGACCGCCTTAGCATCACCCCCATAGATACTGCCGCATACTCCCAATTCCCGAAATGTGCAGTCATAAAAACAAGCCCCTTCCCGAGGGCGATTGTTCCGGTAACTTCTTCCATATTATCACAACTTACATAATCCAGCAGGTCTTTTTCGGTGAGAGAAGGAAATACGAGAATCTCAATTAACGTAGCGGCGAATCCCAGGTAGCATTTACGCGCGATCTGCTCAATTTCTTCATCAGTTTTCTGAGGAAAAGCAATCTTAAGGTTTTTATGTACAACATCCCTCCGGATCTGCAGAATATTATACGCAAATTTGCCCAGAACTTTTGAAAAGACAAGTGATTTCTTTAAGCCGAAGAAGCAAAATATTTTGCTTAATAAAATAAATACTAAATACTCTAAACGATTCTGCATATTAAATTACCGCTGTCAGAGAGATTCAACTTTTCTTTTCCAGTTCTCATCTCTTAATTCCCCTCTGAGAGTGGAATGCAGCAACTGATAATCCGAGAAACTGGTAAGATCAGCAAAGACAAACATCACCCCTCCTTCGAGTGAATTGTAGGTCCATATCTCGTAAGGCTTGGTATCTACCTGGTTAGGATACCTTTCAATTTCGCTTGGTTCCCCGTAGGTTATGTGCACTCTTCCGCGGTCCGTCTGCCAGCCCTTTTTCTGGAAGGTGCCGTAATGGTCATTAGCATACTGGACCCGCCTGAAATATTCCCGCTTAAATTCATTATCTGGGGTTTCAATAATCTGATCGCGGGATTTCCAGAAAGTAAAAAGAAAATTCTTTTTCGCGTCAAGTTCTTTTAATTTTCCCCACTGCTCAACTTCAGCTTTTGAAGCGATGAATTTCGACACAGAGAACGATTCAGCCACTTCTTCCTCTCCCATAGCGGCAAATTCGGAAGCTATATAATCATAATCAGCAAGTTTGTCCGAAATTGTATCTACTACATCCTTATTATAGATAAACAGTTTTTTCGATATCACCGCCTGCAGCATTTTCACTGTATCGGAAACAGATACAACCATACTGTATGTTCCTGTAGGAATTTTATGCACGTTTATCGTTCCGGCTTCAACTATTGACGAATTTTCCCGTTTAACGAACTTTGCCCGCCTGTATACCGGCAGGTTCTTCGAGTTCAGCAGGAGATATTCAATTTTCAGCGTGGGCGAGAATACAGCTTTGTTGATATTATACATTTCGGTATAAAAATAAACAACCGGAAGCTGCTCGCCGAATAGGCCGGAAGGATTTGGAATGACTTCATATGTGTTTTTATAAAATATCGATTTCTGATCTTCAGACTTTTTGATCGAACTCGCAAGCTGGATATCGCTCACACTGAACCTGTCCCGCGGTATCGGCCTGACCGAAAGCTCTGTGACAACAGAATCCCTGCGCGAGGGAAAATTTGCATCATATCCTAGAAAACGTAATTTATAGTTGCCGTGCGGAAGGACAAACGCAACTAAGCCAACCAGATTTTTATCCGGACTGTAGTTAACAGTATCATCAAAGTTAATCCTGAAACCGTATTCCTTGTTTACAATAAGCGAATCATTTTGGGCATCACGTATATTTATGCTCAGGATCCCCTGTCCTATATTTGCTCCCTCAATTTTTGCCGGGGTATACTGCCCCTGAGCGAACGAATAATAAACTTCGAGATAATCGGTGGTATCATCGTATGAAAACCTTGCGTAATCAAATTCAACGCGGAAAGTACTGATGGGCTGGGCTAAAACGATGCCCGTGAAGAGTAGTACTGACAGAAATAATCTTCTATACATTAAACTGGCTGCCTGAATAAATAGTTATAAAATGCCTGAGTAATAATTTAACAATTATTTCAATCAAAGGGAAAGGTTACTGTTACCTGCCGGAATTTTTTTACGGGATTTAAAAGCTTGCTGACGTGATTGCCGCAGGCAATCGAGTAGGAGGCGGTAGATTAGTTCTGCCGCCGTCCTCTCACACCACCGTACATGCCGTTCGGCATACGGCGGTTCGATAAACCTGCCACTTTTCATAGGTTTCTACAAATGATTTATACCCTTCTGTTTTGAAGTAA
>CAIMOS010000217.1 GCA_903843135.1 uncultured Ignavibacteriales bacterium
CCTGCCCTGCAATGTGTCCATATACGGAATTTCGATATTTGCGAATTCCATAGAAGGGAGGAGTTCAACTGTATTGACTCCGAGCGATTTTATATATTCGAGCCCGCCTTTAATTCCTTTTTCGGTAAGGCCCTTATACGTTCCGGGATTCTTAGCGCCGGAACTCGGATGGACGGTCTGATCGCGGACGTGCATTTCATAGATGATAATATCGCGCCAGTCACGCTGGATCCAGGTATCGCCTTCCCAGTTATAATCGCCTTCTTTGACCACGATGGCCCTTCTCGTGCCCATATAGGTGTTGTATGTGGCAACCGCTTTCGCGTAGGGATCGAGACAGATCACTTTATCCGTTTTAAGGTCTTCGCCTTTCTGATAAACTTTATAGCCGTAGAAAGTCCCGTATAGTTCACCCGTTACAGATATTTCCCAGACACCATCGGCGTCCTTAGCCATCGGATAATCTTTGCTTTTCTTTTCTTCCGGTTTGGCGAATGTGCATAGCACAACCTGTTCCGCCTGCGGGGCGAAAAGCCGGAAAATTGTATTGCCCGATTCAACAAATGAACCAAGTTTTTTATCGGAGTAGAATTTATCAAGATCTTTATATCGTTTAATGAAACTGCTGTCAACCTTATCGGTGTGCAGGGTTTCAATTTCGGGATAATGCATAGGGAAGGCCTTGTTTGAAATAATAAACAGAAAAATGAAAAGTAACCGTTGGAGAAAAACCTGTTTGCACATTGCTGTTTTGCTGTTTTTCATTAACTCTGGATTTAAGGTGATAATGTGTGAATTAAACAATAAACATAAGGGTTTTTGGTGAAATATTAAAAAGCGAAAAGCTACCGGGTTTACGGTATTTTGGACTAAGCGGCAATTCTCATCAGGGTTGAGACCCTAATGTGCAAGTTCAGAAATCAGGGCTGATTTGTTTCTCAGGTCAGAAATTGGTTTAATAATGCGCATAAAAAATCCTATAGTTTGTATCAATATAATATCATTATTGTTATATCTCCGGCGATCAAAATATGGCTATTTAAAGCGGGGATTCCCTATGTTTTTAAAAAGTTTCGTGGGTGACTTGACAGGAACAGAAATTCTTCGTAATTTTAATCAGACAATATTATCTGATTATAAATGGCCATTATATTTTCTAAAAAATGCGAGTACGGAATCCAGGGCGTCCTTTATCTGGCGCTCAAAGGAATTGGTACCGTAACCCCCGTCGAGGAGATTGCCGAACATCTGCAAATACCCCGCGAGTTCATATCGAAGATACTGCAGGAACTGACCTCAAAAAAAATCATCGGTTCCAAAAAAGGGAAGAACGGCGGTTTCTTCCTCGCAAAATCTCCCGCTAAAATAAAACTTTATGACATAGTCATCGCGATTGACGGCGACGCGATTTTCGGGCAGTGCGTACTCGGCTTTCCCAACTGCTCGGGAGATTACCCCTGCCCGGTCCACGACAACTGGTCGAAGCTGATCAAAGAGACATACGCGATGCTGAACGCACAGACGCTTGACCAGTTTAAGGATAAAGTGTCGCTTAAAATCCAGAACTTAGGCGCGAAGAAAAAGAATGTTAAAGTCAGACCCGCTAATTAACAAAGAACACGGCAGCTGGGCAATTTTGTTCGTTCCGCCGCTGACGGGCATACTCGCGACGAAAGAGTTTTCCTTCACAACGCTCTTGTTTCTCATCACTGCGCTTGCCGCTTTTCTCACTGCACGTCCCGCGGAAATCTATTTCCAGGATGTTCTGAAAAAGAATCCGCCAAGCAGCAAAAGAGACAATGCGCTGATGTGGATGCTTATCTATATATCCGTCGCCTCTGTTTCGGGAGCATTGCTGCTGTTAATTACAAGCGCAGAACTTATCATTGCATTCGGATTATGCGCGTTTGCACTGATGGGATTCAGCCAGTGGCTTCAGTTCAACTTTGGGAAAACTCTTATGAGGGACATTTCCGGAATAGCGGGCCTTACTGCCGGAGCGCCTGCAATCTATTATTTACACACCGGCCTGGTGAACGGACTGGGCCTGAGTCTTTGGCTGTTTAACTTTCTCTTTTTTATTTCGGGCGCGTTTTACGTTCACGCGGTTATTGAGCGGGTGGGGCAGCAATCAAAGGAAATAAAAACCATTGGTATGAAAACAATCCTCAATCTGTTCTACCACATATCTCTGGCGGCGGCGCTGATACTGTATATCAGAAATGATTACCAATTTATGCTCGCTTTAGCTTTTCTTCCTATGATTGTTCACGCGATAACCGGTGTTTTCCTGCTCAAAGGAAAAGCAAATTTCAAAAAGATCGGTTTTACTCTGTTGGGTTACTCCGTTTTCTTTGGACTGATGATAGGGCTGATGAGATGAAAGAGAAGAAAGCGTTCATAAGGAATGATGAAAAGCCGGTACAGAAAAAAAGATTCATCATCCAAAGTTTATTCGTCCTTCTGGTTATATGGATCGGAATTGAATTTCATTTCTTTATTAATTCGCTTGAAGCAGGCGCGGCAGAACTTGCATTCCGTCCTCCCGGAGTGGAAGGGTTTTTACCGATCAGCGCACTGATGAGTTTTTTTTATTACATTTTAAGCGGACATATTCATCCGGTTCACCCCGCCGGATTATTTATCCTGACAGCGATTATAGCTGTTTCACTTTTCGCCGGAAAATCGTTCTGCAGCTGGCTCTGCCCGATTGGTTATATTGTTGAGATGGCAGGGGAGTTCGGAGAAAAGATTTTTGGGAAAAGGATAAAACCGTGGAAGTGGCTCGATTACCCTCTCCGATCGCTTAAGTATCTTCTTCTTTTCTTCTTTGCAAGTTCGATCTTCGCGATGAGCGCGATGGAACTTAGGGCGTTTCTCGACAGCCCGTATAACATAGTTGCTGATATTAAAATGTACGAGTTCTTCAGCAACATTTCGATGTTTTCGTTTATTGTGATTTCTGTACTCTTACTGTTGTCGGTGATAATCAGGAATTTCTGGTGCCGTTATCTGTGCCCTTACGGCGCGCTTCTCGGGATAGTATCATTTTTAAGCCCGGCAAAGATCAAAAGAAATAAACAAACCTGTATTGACTGCGCCCTTTGCACAAAAGTCTGCCCTTCTTCAATATCAGTTGATAAGGCCGGGATTGTTATTTCTGATGAATGCACAAGCTGCCTGAACTGCGTGGATGTTTGTCCCGTAAAAGACGCGCTGATTGTGCAGGAAGTGATAACCAAAAAGAAAATAGAAAAGAAATACGTTTATGCCGGTATAGTGCTGACTTTTGTAATCATCACCGGCGCCGCGATGCTGTTCGGATGGTGGAATAATCAAGTTCACGACAGCGATTACAAAAGACTTTACAATAACCGCGGACTTATAGACCACGCATCGTAATTCCATAATACGATGTGCAGAAAATGTTATCCGCGGTCAATTATCATTACAATAAAAATAGATATATTAACAGGAACCATATAACAGAACTAATATGAAACTGAAAAAAATTCTCAGTGTTCTTTCCCCTCCCCCGGAGTGGAAGGTAAGAGTTATAATCACTCTTGGTGTTCTGGCCGGGTTAGTGATGGCGATACTGCATATAGCCAATGCGACCTCCTACCTTTCTGATGATCCCAAAGCCTGTATAAACTGCCACGTAATGAATCCCCAGTTTGCCAGCTGGCAAAGGGGAAGCCACGCGCGGGTAGCGGGATGCAATGACTGCCACGTGCCTCACGACAATATAGTAAGAAAATATTATTTCAAAGCTACCGACGGTCTTAGGCATTCGACTATGTTCACCTTCCGTCTTGAACCCGAAGTTATACACATCAAAGATGCAGGAATAAAAGTTGTGGAAGAAAATTGTATAAGATGCCACCAGTCTTACCTGCATCAGTCATCACTGACTGATCTGCGGGGCGAAGACGGAATAAAAGGGAAAGAAAAATTATGCTGGGAGTGCCACAGGGAAACCCCTCACGGAAAAGTAAGCAGTTTGTCAGCTGTTCCTTTTGTACGTGTGCCAAAACAAACGCCGGTAATGCCGGAGTGGATCGAAAAAGAAATTTATAATAAGAATAATTAATCATACAGGTAATCAAATGAGAAAATTAAAAGACGTTATTGCAGAAAAGCCCTGGGTCGCTTATGCACTGTTCTTCGCAACCGTGGTAGTAGTGTTCCTGGCCGGCTTATTCGGAGCTTCGATAGTTGAACGCAGGTCAGAGACCGTACAAAGGTTCAATCTGGTTAAAGAAATTCCCGGATACGAGCCGAGAAATGAAATCTGGGGTGAAAGTTTTCCGCGCCAGTATGAATCTTATCTGAGCACTTCAGATACAAACTTTGTCAGCAAATACGGCGGTTCGAAAATGAGGGATATGCTGGCCTCTGATCCGAAACTTGTTGTACTCTGGGCAGGTTATGCTTTCTCGCGTGATTATAATCAGGGCCGCGGGCACTACTATGCAATTAAAGATATCAGGAACACATTGCGTACAGCTGTGCCGCAGCCGGCAACGTGCTGGACCTGCAAAAGCACGGATGTTCCGAGGCTTATGCAGAAGATGGGCGTTGCGAATTATTACAAATCACACTGGGATGAACTTGGAAGTGAAGTTGTGAATGCGATCGGATGCCAGGACTGTCACGACCCGAAGACTATGAATCTGCGTATAACCCGTCCCGCGCTTGCAGAAGCGTTTCAGCGGCAGGGGAAAGACATACGCAACGCAACGCACCAGGAGATGCGCTCTCTCGTATGCGCGCAGTGCCACGTTGAATATTATTTCAAGGGTAAGACAGAAAAATATTTAACTTTCCCGTGGGACAAGGGGCTTGATGTTTCCCGGATGGAAGAGTATTATGATGAAGTTGACCACGTTGATTTTGTACACACAATCAGTAAAACACCGATACTTAAAGCACAACACCCGGACTGGGAACTTGCGCAGGCGGGCATTCACGCACAGCGCGGCGTTAGCTGCGCGGACTGTCATATGCCGTATAAGAGTGAAGGCGGCGTAAAGTTTACAGATCATCATGTAAAAAGCCCGTTGTCGAATATTGCCGGAAGCTGCCAGGTATGTCACCGCGAAAGTGAAGCAACACTTACAGCAAACGTGAATGAACGGCAGGATAAAGTAAAAGAGTTGCTTGAAGCGTCCGAGGAAGCGATTGTAAAAGCTCACATTGAAGCAAAGGCAGCGTGGGACAGCAAAGCAACGGAAGAACAAATGAAGCCGATACTTAAGATGATCCGCCACGCGCAGTGGAGATGGGACTTTATCGCAGCCAGCCACGGCGGCAGTTTCCACGCACCTCTCGAGAGCGCAAGAATTCTAGCTACGTCAATCCAGAGAGCCGAAGAAGCGAGAAAAGAACTGGCGGTTCTGATTACAAAACTCGGCGGTAAGTACCCGGTACAGTTTCCTGACATCAGCACTAAAGAAAAAGCACAATCATTCATAAAGCTGGATATGCAGAGGCTGAATGCAGAGAAAGCCGCTTGGCTTTCAAAAGTGCCGGCTGAATGGGACAAGCAGGCGGCGGAACGCCAGTCGAAGATGAATAAGTAAAATTTTATCCCCGATTATATTAATTCTGTGGACTCGCAGTAATGCGGGTTATAACTGAATGATAAACATATGAATTTAATAACCTCCGGTAAAAAATGCCGGAGGTTTTTTGTTTCATAAACCTCTGTGAACTCTGTGTTACATCCGTTTACTCTGTGGTTTATAAACTCCGCCATAATCCTGTGTCTGTTTTACCACAGAGCGCGCAGAGGTTTACACGGAGAACACAGAGAATCTCTCGTAAACCTCCGTTAACTCTGTGTTACCTCCGTTTACTCTGTGGTTTATAGACTCCGCCGTAATCCTGGGACTGATTTACCACAGAGCGCGCAGAGGTTTACACAGAGAACGCAGAGAATCTCTCGTAAACCTCTGAGAAATCTGTGTTACTTCCGTTTACTCTGTGGTTTATAAACTCCGCCGTAATCCTGGGTCTGTTTTACCACAGA
>CAIMOS010000218.1 GCA_903843135.1 uncultured Ignavibacteriales bacterium
CCGACTCTTTTCCGCATACCTCCCGACAGTTCTGAAGGCATTTTATCAATCGCCTGAGAGAGATCAACCATCTCCAAAGCTCTCTCGGCCTTTGCCCTGATCACATCCTCAGTGAACTTAAAATTTTTCCGTAACGGGAATTCGAGGTTTTCTCTCACGGTCATTGAATCATATAGTGCGGCGCTTTGAAACAGAAAACTTAGATTCTTCCTGAATTCATCCAGTTCCTTCCGTTTCATATGTACTACGTTTTTACCGTAAACTTTGATAGATCCGGTATCAGGCTCGAGGAGGCCGACCAGACATTTCAACAGTACGCTCTTCCCTGTGCCGCTCTTCCCGAACACAACGAGATTTTCGCCTTCGTAAATTTTTACGGATACGCCGTCAAGAACAACGAAATCTCCAAACTTTTTCGAAACGTCCTGAATATCGACTACTAGATCGGCCATATTATCAGTGATATTTTTACTAAAACGCTGTCCATAACCAAAATAAGCAATGAAGAAACCACGACTGACGAAGTTGAGGCTTTGCCTACGCCTTCGGTGCCTTTATCGGCATTAAAGCCTTTAAACGACCCAACCAGCCCGACAATGAAACCAAAGAAAAATGTTTTTCCGATTGCCGGTAAAATATCCACAAACCCTAATGATTGCACGACATCGCCGATATAAAGATCGAGGGACATACTTTGAAGTATAACGATCGATATGTATGATCCGATCAGGGCTATTAAATTTACATACATCGTTAAAATCGGGAGGATAAGGGTACAGGCAATAATTCTGGTAACCACCAAAAACTTGAAAGGATCAATCGCGGAAACTTCCATCGCGTCGATCTGTTCAGTCACCCTCATAGATCCCAGTTCAGCGCCGATTCCGGAACTGACTCTTCCTGCAAAAATCAGGGCTGTGAGCACAGGCCCTAATTCCCTTACCACAGAGAGCGCGACCATCATCGGCAATACTGACTCAGCTCCGAACCTGGCAAGAATCGGATGAGTCTGAAGCGCAAGTACGAAGCCGATCAGGAACCCTGTAACACTAACTATTGGGAGTGTTTTAACACCGAGTTCTTCCATATGCTTTTTAATTTCACCGAACTCATATGGAGGAAGGAGAAAATACCGGAAAAACCTAAACGTAAAAGAGGTCATTCCGCCAATCTCTATAAAGAACTGTTTTAAAGTGTTAGTTCCTGATGATGACATTGGTTAATGATGAATATTTCGCTATAAATAAAAAATAAAGATAAAGATATTCTAATAAATAGTTTTTACAAAATGCGCGGGCCCTTTAAAATGCATTTTCAATGTGATTGAGCGTATAATCTTTATTCCCGTCAAAAAGAATAGCGATTGCGTCAAACCGGCATTCGCACTCCTCAATTCCCTTATCAAAGAAATATGCCGAGGCCATCTTACGGACCTGTTTCTGTTTGGCCTTCGTCACCCCGTATTCGGGTTCTCCGTAATTCAGGCTGTAACGGCTCTTCACTTCCACAAAAATAAGTATGCCGTCCTTTTTGCAAATAATATCTATTTCCCCGTGCTTAAACCGGTAATTCTGTTCAACTATTTCAAATCCGTTCTCGGCTAAGTATTTGGAGGCTATTATCTCCCCGAGTTTTCCTTTGTCGTTACCTGAAAAGCTCATACTGCTCAAATTTTCTTAAAAATGTTTTTCTGTGAAGCCGGGTTATACCCAGTTTTTCAATCGCCTCGCGGTGTTCTTTGGTAGGATAGCCTTTATTTCTGTCCCATCCGTAACCGGGAAATTTTCCGTGACAGTTAAGCATTATTCTGTCGCGGATAACTTTTGCGATTATGGAGGCCGCGGCAATAGAATACGATATTGAGTCTCCTTTAACCACAGTACGGGTAAGAATGCTGCTCTCAAAAGTCCTGTTCCCGTCAATAAGCACAATTTCCGGCTCGATGTTTAATTTCCCGACTGACCGTTTCATCGCCAGAAGGCTCGCATTCAAAATATTAATTTTGTCGATCATCCCGTTTGAGACAACAGAGTACCGGACTGATACTGCTTTCCCGCAAATCTCTTTGAAAAGCATCTCCCGTTTTGCGTGAGGAACTTTTTTGGAATCATCGAGCCCTTGCAGTATCAGATCCTCAGGCAGTATCACGGCGGCAGCCACAACAGGGCCGGCAAGAGGTCCCCTGCCCGCCTCATCAACTCCGGCAATTACCTTGAACCCCTCTGCCCTGACCTTGTTATCGAATGCTTTACTGACCGGCATATATCGCCAATATTCCTATCACCATAATGATTTTAAGGTTCCGGCTGGTAATCCGCAGAGCGTTCTCTCCCGGACTGTTGATCAGGGTTTTTAGCGTAAAAATCAGAAAAGGAGTGATCAAAAGAAGAACTATCATTAAATAATAAATATTAAATAATCCTGTAAAAAACGGAAAAGCGGATAATAAAACGAACAGTGAACTGAGACTGATAATTATAATTTGGGAACCCGGAACTCCGATCACAAGAGGCAGCGTCTTCAATCCCGAGTTTTCATCCCCTTTGAGGTCCTGTATATCTTTAACGATCTCTCTTATTACATTAATCAGACCCGCTATCAGAGAGGGTAAAACTGCGATACCGGGATTACCGGCAATTACTCCTCCGTAAAAAAATGCGAGTCCCGTCAATATTCCGACTGCCATATTCCCTGTCAGTGGCAGCGCCTTAAGGAAAGCCGAATAGATATACAGGAGCAAATGCGTGCTAAGAACAATCATACCTGCCGTTTTTGAAATTGAGAATCCTCCCAAAAGTGTGATTAGGACAAGGAAGAAATAAACCTTATACGCAGATGAAGCCGCAATTCTGGAAGAAGGTATGGGACGGTCGGGACGGTTAATCAAATCAATTTCTTTGTCCCTGATATCGTTAATAACATTCCCTGCTGCAGCGGTAAAAAAAGCTGAAAGCACGCCAAAGACGAGAGCATAGTCCGGCTCTCCGTTTCCCCTGCGGCAAAGGAAATAAGCAACGCCCACGGTCGCCGCAGTAATCAGGCAGTTCCCTGTCCTGAATAATTCCAGGTAGCTTTTAATATAATTGGTTATTTTTGCCAAGAAAGAATTTATCTAAATTATTTTGTGAGCAGAACATAAGTACTTTTCACCCCGCTGAAACAGTCAGGAAATATCTGAATAAATACCAATATGGAAAATATGGAATTGAAAAGAATTTTTCCTCAACAAAAAGAGCAGTTGTTGTCATTCCCTGCTACAGCGAATTCAGGAATCTACCCGCATTACTCGAATCGCTGAACCTCAATTCTTCAGGATACCTGAATGAAACTGCCTTTTTATTTGTCATAAATAACAGTTCTGAGTGTGCAGAAACCGTGAGAAAGAACAATGCGGACACCCTGGATTTTTTCAGAGAAATTATCAGTCATCCGGAGAACAGGTACGGCAAACTTAACATAGCCATTGTTGACGCGGCCACGGGCAATTTGGCGCCGCCGCCAAAATTGGCCGGCGTAGGTTTAGCCAGGAAGATCGGTATGGATGCTGCTCTAAGTTTACTCGGTGAAGAGAATTTTAAAGAAGGAATCATTGTAGCGCTTGATGCCGACTGCACTGTATCGGATAATTACCTTGAAGAAATATTTATTGCATTCAGCCAAAACCCCGAAGGTTTTGCCATCTTCAATTATGAACATACTTTCTCTGATGATAACGGGATTAATGATGCAATCACTGCTTACGAGATTTTTCTGCGGTATTATGTTTTGGGACTGAGATTTGCGAATTCTCATTACGCCCTCCACACAATAGGTTCAGCGTTTGCGTGCCGTCCGGCATTATACATAAAATGCGAGGGGATGAATAAATTAAAGGCAGGTGAGGATTTTTACTTCATCGAAAAGATGGCGAAACAATCAGGATATAAGTACATAAAAGAAGCGACAGTTTTCCCATCCCCCCGTCCTTCAAAACGGGTCCCTTTTGGTACTGGGCGCGCAGTGCTGAATTATCTGGGCGAACCGGAGAAACGGGATTTACTTTATGATCCGCTGATTTTTTCGATCCTGAAAGAATGGCTGAAAGTTTATGATGAGTTTACCGAGAATCCTGAGGCGATTCTTTGTAAGGCGTCCGGAATTCATAATGCACTCGGTGAATTTTTAAAAATGAATAAATTCACTGAACACTGGAACAAAATTATCAGAAAAGCGGCGAGCGGGACACAACTGACTTTTCAAAAGAAAATATGGTTCGATGGTTTTAAAACTTTGAAATTCGTACACTATATGCGGGATACGCACTTCCCTAATATCCCCTACTCTACCGCCTGCAGAAATTTATTAACGCTGATGGACTTACGATACCCGGAGGCAGAGACTCAAGTAGTCAATGCGGAAAATTCAAAACTGAGTTTGCTGAATCTTCTCAGAGAGCTGACTTAAGCCCACGGTTTTACTGAATCGAAATCCTCACGTCCAGGCCCGCCTCATTCGTCGTTGTCGGAGGAATTCTTGCAGCGCCTTCCGGTTCTGTGGTCGACCGCTTATAGAAGATCGACAGTGAAACCCTCGAACTGATGATATATTTTACGCGCGGCTCGAGCGATGTCCTTGTTGTTCCGTCCTGCGGCGTTCCGTTCTCATCGAATTTCGTCATATCAAAAATAAGTGTTGAATTCTTTGTATTTGTATACGAAAAAGAAAATTCGATATCATTCTTCAAAGCGATCCCGAATAACGGAACTTCGAATCCGCTCTTTGAATAGTTTACTGTAATACCGATATCCCGGGAGAATCCTTCTGTTACGTTTTTCGTTGTAACACTAAGGTCATAGCTGTTCCTGGTTGAGTACTTCACGCTTCCGGTAAGATTACCTTCCCAGATTGTATTAAATGTCATATTCATACCAAGAAGCGGCTGGAATCCGTAAGAAATTTTCTGGCTCTGTGTAACCTGTGTACCGTCAGGATTAAGCTTCCATCCTTCAGTATACTCTGAATTATAAGAATGATCGAGTGACACGCGTTTCGTGAAACTCTGGAATACACTCATCTTTTCCAGTCCGTCCCAGGTAATTCTCCAGTTTGGCCGCGGGACATAATTCACAAGGTCCTTCATAAAACCGACACGAGATAAAATCGGCATAGTTTCAAACCCGTTTACAAAAGCCTCGCTTAAGTTTTTACTCGGATCCGGAGCCTTGGGATTATAATTGGCCGCAACTTCTTTTATTCCGCTCTTGAAAACACTGAGCAGAAAGACCGGAGGAATCGTCAGGAACGACCTGTTCAGGCTTCCGGTTGAAGTTATATTTGTAACGTTCAGATTGCCTAAACTGTCAGTAACAATATTTTTACTCTTATTGATGGACCAACCGACTTTCCAGTTAATATCAACTCTTGCGCCTTCCCAAAGCGGCCTGGATGTCTTGAGATCGATTGAATTCCTTTGTGAGAAATTATCACTCAGGTTGCCTTTATAAGCCCTTGCGCCAACATCATTACTCAAACCGAGCATAAACGCCCTTGGCGGGCCCTGGTCAATACGCTGATTGTAACCCCAGAAATTATTAAATCCGTTCCCTACTCCCCTGATTCCGGAGGCAGAAAGCGAATTATCGTTGCTGATGCCGATTGAAATACTTTCATAATCAATCGCGACATACTTGAATGCCATCCTGAAAAAGTTAAAAGCTCTGGTCAGCGAAGAAACTTTCGGAACAGTTGAAGTATCGGCTTGAGCGATCTCAGTTTTAACACCGCCCAATGAGTCTGTTGCCGGCCTGTTATTTTCATTTTCGAAATCGCGAACGCGCCTGTCATCGCCGCGTGTTACCTGCTGAACCGGCGGGCGGGCCGGTGTCAGATCCGCCTTTTGTTCAGGGAACAATGGTTCCAATAACGTTTTCCATCTGACGGTTAATGCGCCATTTATTCTGTTACTGTACCCCGCGCTCCTGCCCAGCTGTTCCTGCCTGAAATCGTTCTGCCAGGTGTACCTCACATTGTAGCCGAGAGTTAAAGTAAAATTCTTTCCAATATCCCAAACTGAAGGTAATTTTGGTGAAGTTTTGACATCAACAGTTTGATTATAATTAAAATCCCTGCCGAAAAACTCGCCGGTAAAAACATCCTTCCATATCCTGCTCTCGGGCCGCTCGATGCCTGTCGGATCGAGTTCAAGATACGCCAGAGATGAAGACGCATCAAACGAATAAGATGTTGCGAGATTAATTAAACCGCCCTCAGTTATTTTCCAGTTGAAACTCAGACCACGGGTTGTGGAAAAATCCCTTGAAACGGTAGAGGACGATACGGCAGTACCAAATTTCCTCGTAATATTTTCGGAGCGGTTTCTTCGCGCAGTCATATTAAATGAGAATGACTGCGGAGTATAGAACACTTTAACATTTCTGTAATCATTAAAGAAGGAAATAACATCACCGATATACGGAATATTCGCCGGGAAGAATGCAAAGTCCGGGCTAAGATTAACCGCGTAGTTCATATTGCCGTTCCAAATCCAGCCGTTGTTGGATAGAATGGACGGGCTTCTGCTGAATGTCTTGTTATAAGTGAAACCGAATGACATCGAATTAAATGTATCTCTGATGAGCCAGAAGTTACTCGGAATCTTTAGCTTTATATTTGACAGAGTATATGAATCTGAAACGTTTATCGTCTGTGCATCAGACGCAAGCTGATTTGTTGCTTTATCAATTTCTTCAGTTGAAAGATCGCCCTGTGCCTCCATCTTTTGTTTAAGCTGGGTCTGGGCTTCTGTTATTCGTATATCCGTGTTAGGCAGATACAATGGTTTCCCTACAGATTCGGTCCTTGAATAATTCAGCCTGAGGTTACTCCCCTGTGCGTTGACAGGTAAAAGTTTCAAAATATCAATATCTGCTGAGAAACCCCAGTTATTTGATTCAACTCTTGAGCCGAATCTTTCAGATAACCTGTGAAAATAGGGATCAGTCCGCGCGACGTTAAGATTTACGGTCATAATGTCAGCAAACTTTACGGATGATGAAGCGCTGTACGCCCAGCCGGGAGTATCATCAGCGCCGATAACTCTTAATTCGTTAACCCATAAATTACCGCTAAGCAGCCCTGTTGCATTACGGGGAACTTCTTTGTCATATTTATTTTTAATACCGATGGCAAGGAATTTTACCTGCGTTAGTGTCGGGTTACCCTTTACCTGGTAAAAAGCTCCGGGATCCGAAGGTACCGGTATCCGGTAGACCATATTTGCAGAATCCCGCGCCTGTTTTATAGCGGTCAGATCCTTAAAAGGAATAGTAATTTCCTGCCAATCGGGTTTCAGCGGTTTTCTGTATTCATAATAATTATTCGAGTCGCTGCCGAATCGGAAGTATACTTCAGAAGCATACTTTGTCGGAGCTTCATAGAAAGAAAGATTATCAGCGTCAGGATCGAGATCACCGTGAACGAATAATTTCATTTCGCGATAGTTAAAAACATCTAATGGACGTAACAGATTTTTTACTGCCTCGCGTTTATCACCCGGCCGCAGATCCTGAATAATCATATTCAATGATTGTTCATTTCTGAAAATTTCCTGATCGGGACGGCTTCTGTCACGCTCCCTCTGAACACCACCGGGACTTGTATAATCAGGGTTATCTTCAATATTTACAACTGATATTGACAGCACCGTATCATTAGGAAGCACCTTGTACCACTGGCTTCCCACTAAATTAAATTCTGTCATCCTTACGTGGACTCTTTCTTCAACGCCCGTTACAAAAAGACGTATTGCTTCAACAACGGAGAAACTCGCGCCGCCGATATCTTTAGTGAATTCTTTCAGCGGGATACGGTAGAGATACCATCCGTAATTATTATCACCGCCCGCGATATAAGGATTTGTTGCAGTGTTGGTATCGAGCGGAATTTCGTACCGGAAATAACTGTTCACTTCATCGACGGAGCCGTTACGGTTAAGATCTTCGGTATCGGGTATCCTGCCGGCGTCGGTAAGCGCTCCGTTCCCTTCCGTGCCATTTATGTTGTAATAATCTTCCGCCGAAGCTCCGATACCGCCTCTGTAAACAAAATTATCGTGGCTCGGGTCGCCTGCGCTGGATCCGGCGTAACTCCGCTCTCCGTCGTCATTTAGACCGTCAATACCGAGATCTTCGCCAACATCGACAAGATCATTTCTGTTCTTGTCTTCAGTGTTCAAAGTTCCGTTCGGTATTACGTCTTCGCTTATCTTACCGAGATCGAGATATAATTTAGCATTCGCCGGCGCCTGGTTAATGTTCATCCAGAATTCGATAAACTCAATATTTTCATCTACAAGATTGCTCGCGGTTGATGAAAGCAATTTCATCATACCGCCCCAACTCTTCTTTTTATCTGTAAAAACCGGATTGTAGTTATATGTACCGGCAGTATCAGGCTGAAAAACGAAATCCAAAACCGTTACTGCCTCATCCCCGCGTGCAACAGTTTTATTCGGCCAGATCTTTTTATAATTCACGTCTGACGGAAGAACACTGTACCACCAGCTTTTCCCTTTGTAGTCCATCCTTTCCAGCACACGAAGAGTGTCAAGACGTTCATCAAAGAATTTTGGGACGCTGAGGTCTTTCCAGACGGTATAACCGACACCCACCGGAATTATCCTTTTGGTGCCTTCAAAATCATCAATATATGCTATACTCTTCCCGCCGTCAGATTGTATGGTGGATTTCTTGGTATTCGGATCAGGGCTCATATAAGCAAACTCACCTCTCAGACTGACAGTACTCATTTCCTTTGTTGAGAATACTTTATCGAGAGCGCGGGTAAGGAACGGAAGATCTGCTGAAGTGCTGAAATCAAGTCCGTATATAGAGTTGCTTAATGGCTCTTCGCCAATTCTGACTTTATCGCTTAATGTTTGTTCGGTCATCGTTAACGCAGAGAAACCGAGCGTTGTCTTTTGAGAAATGTCAAATACACCGCGTAAACCAAACAATGTTTTTGACGCGATCTGAAACAGGTCATTTTCCTCATAACTTATCCGGAGATTTGCACCGGGAACAAGTGCTGATTCGTTCCTGATCGTCAGAGTTCCGATATTATAATCGACAAAATAATCGACGCCCTGAGTAAGTTCTCTTCCGTTAAGCGACACCTTGACGGAATTTTCAACCACGTTGAAACCAAGCTGATAGTTCTGGTTTACTTCACCGGTGTATGTTCCGGTAAGCACAAACTTGTCTTTGATCCGGTTGTTCTTAGCGCCGATTACAGAAGTATCATAGACATCAAGATATTTTAGAGAGTCAAAATCAGGAAGCGATTTTGGTATACTGCGCCCGAAAGGTTCAAGGTACGGGAATATAATTTCACCTGTCTCGGGAATAATATTTCTCCCTGCCGTAAAGTCGAATAAACCGTCTCCCGGAGGCTGCCCGTTCGCGTCAACTTCATCAAACCCGAACGCGGAGAGCAGTCTTACTGTTCCGAGCAGTGACTGGGGATCCTGGCCTTCGATCTCATATTTGAGGTCGAACTGAAAACCCTCTTTTTTAATATTCCTGCCGCCGATTGAGTAGATGTTTTTAAGCATTAATCTCCAGGCTGATTTGTCAGAAGGCTGAAGATTTTTTGGCTTCACTAATTTCAGAACGATACGCTTCGTTGTGGAAGTGTCCGCAGGATTAAGAAATTCACCATAGGAGAGGTTATCCTCATATCCGGGTAAATCGTTGTCAATAGAATATGAGACTGCAATAATATCTGTTTCCTGAATACCGGTTTTGAATGTAATGAAGCCGGTCTCCGGATGAAGCGTATAATCCTTGTCCTTTACTAATCTGAGGAACCTGCCCTTTGCAATCCGCCCCGGGACTTCTTCAACCCCATCACTTCTCAGTGCGTCAGCGTAAGATTCATTCCTGCCGATTGCCGGTAAACTTATATACGCGTTAACAAAGCGTTCATTAGGGTTATTGGTATTCTGGTTGATCGATTTCCAGACTTCTATATCATTTACATAATATCTCTGAATGATCAGCGGCGTGGGACTGCCGTAATACTTATTAAAAATATTCAGGTCTGATGATGTATCAGCGTAGACCGAATCGAGAAAGAAGTGATTTGTTGAATAATCGTAAGCACGCTTTGTAAAATTTGAAGTAGTAGAACCGCCGCTCACAACTTTCTCTTTAACCTCACCCTTCTTCTGGCTCGCGAGAGTTGTCAGATTAAGAGGCCCCATTTTGAACTGGGCTTTCACTCCGAAGAGAGCTTCGCTGCCTCCAACTAGCCCTGAGGTTTGAATAGAAACGTTCCCGGCTTCAACGCTTTGAACTATTTCGTCTTCGTATCCGGTATATTTTATTTTGAGCTGGTTTTCGTATTCGAATGTTCTCTCGGTATTCCAGTCTGCGGTTATCTGGAGTTTATCACCTATCGTTCCGTTAACATTTATCTGAACCTGCTGACGGAAATCAGGTTCGTTCCTCGTGTTTCCCAGTCCGGAAGCGGTGATTCCTTCTGTGGTTTCATTCCGCCACGCGCCGTGAATATCTACTGCGCCGCCTATCTTAAGACTTATCTTCGGAGCACCGAATATGCTGAGCACAGCATTGCTCGGTAAAGGAATTTCAAAATCGGTTATATCTTTGATTAAACCCGTCAGGTCTTTCTTATTAGACTTCAGTTCATATTTGTCGTAAAGATCATCCCACAGCTTTTGCTCTTTTGATTTTAGGGCCGCGGAGAGGTATTCATCAACTGGAATTTTAAGCGGCAATTTTGTTTTCTCGGTCCCGATATTCTCCACAACTTCTACGAATTTACCGCTCGAGTCAATTTTAATTTCGCGTTTCTTATTTGTCGGTTCAGCGAAAAATTTGGACGGTTTGGGCTCATACAGTCTGAGGTAAGGCCTGTCTCTCCTGGTATACTTAAACTGCTGAAGCCTTGCGGTAGAATCCAGCTTCATACTGTCTACCTTCATAGTATCGGTTTTAATGCTGTCAGTTTTCAGTGAATCGGAGAGCGTTGTACCCAGCCCGACTGAATCCAAAGAAGTGCCCTCAACTTTTTCTTTCCGTTTGACTGTACTGTCGGGAGGTAATTGAAGAAAATCACTAATGGGGGAACCTGGTTCGGAACTTGCAGAACTTTGGGAAAGAATCCGGGAATCGCCGGATGAAGTTATATTTTCCGGCAAAGACTTCGACAATAAATCAGAATTACCTGACGGACGCGAATATACATTCTGATGAGAATAATACTCAAATACTCCGTCAAACCATAGATTTCTGTTTACCTGTGAAACCTTGTTGGTCGTAAAACCGAGAGTGAAGAAAATTCCTGAAAGTACCAACCCCGGTAGGAGAACAGGAATTATTACGAGACTAACAAATGACTTAAATAACGATTTAATAAAAAGATCCTAAGACTGATTTATTAATTATAAAACGCAGTAAAAAAGGCCGATAGATCCTCAAAACCTCAATGTTAGAAATTAGTTATTTAAGTCAAATATTAAGAAAATAAAGTACTAAATTATAAAATATCGGTTAATGAACAAACCCTTAATAAAGTATGAAAAATTATTACCCGACAGGCCCCGGACCGGTCCGGAACCTGAAATTAAACGTCCCTCGGATCGGTATCCGCACTGATAGCCTCAACCACCCCGTCCCTCTCGATGACCGCGCACGAGAGCCTCTCACCCGAAAATGCTGAGGTATCAAGATATAGGGCGTTATTGAATTCATCAATCTCCATTTCCCTTTTCCGGGTGTGCCCCACAACCTGAAGTTTCCCAATATCCAATAAGTCCCCCCGGTTCCAGATAATATGAGTATCACTCTCGATGTCCTCTCTGTAAAAATCATCCAACCGGCTCTCGTTTATACTTTTATCATAGAATAATTTTGATCTCAGGGTTTTAGCTATTCCGGCGTGGGAGATAAAGCAGTCCGGAAGGTTATAAAAAAAAGGGAGATCGGAAATATAGTCCAGATGATCGTCCAGCATTTCAGCGGAAAGGCTGTATGCCTCCCTTGTAGACAAGTAATCATTAAGGATCCACATTTTCCCCAGGAGGGACCCGGGTGACCGGAAATAATTAAAGAACATACATTCGTGGTTACCAAGAACGGGAAATATATTCTCAGCTTTTACATATTCTATAACGAGATGAGGATACTTCCCTCTGTCGATCAGATCACCGGTGGTATAAATCTCTATACCAACATACCTTTTCCGGATTTCTTTAACCAGGAATTTTAAGGTATTGTAGCACCCGTGAATGTCCCCGATTACAGCAATCATAGATTTATTAAATGTATTTTTGCTCCCTTGCGTACTTCAGTAATGACTCCCTGAAATTAGGGTGCGCAATATTAGCTAAGGCATACACTCTCTCCCGTATCGATTTGCCGAATAACTGAGCAACTCCGAATTCAGTAACAACAAAATGAACATCCGCCCGGTTGGTTATTACGCCTGCACCCGGTTTTAATTGCGGTACAATTCTTGAAATCGAGTCGCCTTTTGTTGTCGATGGCAAGGCAATGATGGGCTTGCCGCCTTCGGAACGTGCTGCACCACGGATAAAATCCACCTGTCCGCCGAATCCGCTGAACAAATATGTCCCGATAGAGTCAGAGCATACCTGCCCGGTAATATCAACTTCAATCGCGGAATTTATCGCGACCATATTTTTATTCTGGGCAATGATAAACGGGTCATTTACATATTCCTGAGGGTGGAACTCAATCAATGGATTATTATTAATAAAATCGTATAGCCTTCGCGTTCCCAGTACAAATCCGGCAATGATTTTACCTTTATGAAGAGTTTTTCTTGCGTTTGTGATTACTCCGCTCTCGACTAGTTCAATTGTGCCGTCAGAAAACATTTCTGAGTGAATGCCAAGGTCCTTCTTGGACTTAAGGCACTTTAGGACTGAATCAGGTATGGCCCCGATACCCATCTGAAGAGTGGATCCGTCATCGATCATATCTGCAATTAGTTTACCGATCTTCGAATATACTTCAGCCATATCCGGGGATAGATCCCGCTCACCCTGAGGCAATTCAAGAATCGCTTCATCTGATTCAACGATCAAATTAATCCTGTTGATATGGATAAAGCTATCGCCAAGCGAGCGGGGCATATTGGGATTGACCTGGGCGATGATGAAATCAGATTTTTCCGCAGAGGTTTTTGTGATCCCAACTTCAACTCCATAACTGCAAAATCCGTGCTCATCAGGCGGCGAAACGTGTATCAGGGCAACGTTGGGTTTTATATACCCTTTACTGAAAAGCTGGGGATACTCGTAAAGAAATATCGGCACGAAATCCGCACGGCCGTCAGCTACTGCCTTCCTTGCGCTCGCTCCCATAAAAAATGATGTGTGCCTGAAACTTCCTTCCATCTCTTTCCGGAGGTAGGGTAATTCGCCAACTGCGAGAACGTGCATAATCTCCACGTCCCTCAGTTCGTTTTTCCGCTCGACCATTGCGTTGATCAGTTTGCCCGGTATTGCACAGTTCGAATGGACAACTACCTTATCACCCGACTTGATTACCTTAACAGCTTCCTCGACCGATACAACTTTGCTGCTGTAATTCCTCAGTACATTCGACGGAAGATTAATTTTACTTTTTAATTCTGTGACCATATAAAAATTATCAAACCTAATTTGTTGAGAAAATGTGAATGCGCCTGTACTCTACATTAAAAGTTTCGGCAATATTCTGATTTGAACAGTAACCGTTATAAGTACATACACCCTGCATAAAACCCGGATCTTCAATTAATGCGTGCGCCAAACCGGAATCTGCGATCGACTGAATATATCCGAGTGATGAATTAGTCAATCCGTAAGATGCAGTCCTCGATACAAGCGCCGGCATATTAGGAACACAATAATGAGTGACCCCGTGCATCACATATGTGGGGGAAGATAGTGTAGTTGGCCTGCTTGTTTCAATACATCCGCCCTGATCTATGGAAACGTCAACAACGACAGCGCCTTTTTTCATTTTTTTAATCATCTCTTCAGAAACAATGTGGGGGGTCTTCTCTCCCCTTATCAGTACCGCACCGATGAACACATCCGCAAATTTTACCCCTCTTTCGATTGTATAAGGATTTGCCACTACAGTCGTGATCTTTTTCTGGAATGTTTCATCAATATTTTTTAACCTGCGCAAATCAGTGTCGAGAACTATTACTGAGGCGCCTCTCCCCAGAGCAGCACGGGCTGCCATAGTACCGGCAACACCGGCTCCGAGAATAACAACTGCCGCAGGGGCAACTCCGGTAATACCTCCTAGCAAAACACCCCTGCCGTTTGTGTAAGTGCTCTCCAGAAGATTTTCGGCAACCTGCACTGCAAGCTGGCCCGCGATTTCGCTCATAGACTGAAGAACGGGCAGCCCGCCTTCATTTTCGATCAACTCGTAACCAATGGCTGTTACTTTCTTTTCGATCAGCGTATTCAGAATTTTTTTCTCACCGCCGGCAAGATGAAGGAATGAAAAAAGTATCTGGTTTTCTTTCATAAGGTCAGCTTCTTCCGCAGTTATACGGTGGACTTTAATCACCATATCCGATCTCTGAAAAACCTCTTCGGCACTGTATACGATACTCGCTCCGAGATTTTTATACTCTTCATCGGGGAAATGGCTGCCTTCACCCGCGCCCTTTTCTACATAAACTGTATGCCCTGACCTTATAAGCGAATCAACTCCCGCGGGAGCAAGAGCAATTCTTTTTTCTTCATATTTTGTTTCACGGGGTATACCAATTCTCATACTTCATTCCATTATATATTGAGTTGAATAATTTTTTGGATACTTATTAATTCTATCAGACTTCCTCGACAAGAAATCTTTTTATTTTCTGCGTTGTTGTCTTCTGAAACTCTTTTTCGCGTATTACGACTTTTTTAATTTGTTTGTATATAGGAAGCTTTGCATTCAATCTGTTTACTTCTTCCCTTATCTTCTTATCTATATATTCTTTTGTCAGCGTAATCCCTTCCGTCTCAGAAAGTTCGACGAACGCTTCCGTATCGGGCAGGATCTGGACGGAAATCACCTCGTCGCCGGTTGACTTATCTGCGTAAACCATCGCCTCAGCGATAAATTTAGAATAATGTAACACGTCTTCAATCTCTTCGGGATAAACGTTCTTGCCGTTACGCGCTATAATAACATTCTTTTTTCTGCCGTTTATATGCAGGAATCCGTCAGCATCGAAAAAGCCAAGGTCGCCCGTCCTGAACCAGCCGTCCACAATCGCCTCGGCAGTCAGGTCATCGCGCCTGTAATAACCGAGCATTACATTATCACCCTTGGCAATAATCTCCCCGGACTGGTCCTGATCGGGATTGTCAATTTTAATTGACACTCCCGGTAATGGTTTACCGGCGGCACTGTCCTTAAAGTCGTCCAAAGAGTTTAATGCCAATATAGGAGAAGTTTCTGTAAGTCCATAACCTTGCACAAAATTAAATCCGAATCCTCTTAAACCTTTCGCGATATTCGGATCTATCGCGGCACCGCCTGCAATAAACAACCGGATATTGCCGCCGAACTTTTCGTGCAGTTCACCAAAAACTTTATGCTTCAGATCTTTCCCGGCGAATGATTTGACAACATCCGTCACTTTGAGAAGCACAGGTACTACTTTGGATTTCAGTTTATCGGATTCGATCCCTTTAATGATTTTTTTAAACATCTTTTCATAAAGCAGCGGAACCGCCAAAAGAATAGAAGCTTTTGAGGTATGCAGATCTTCCACCACAGTTTTAAGCGAACGGGCATAATACACAGTTGCCCCGCAGAACAGCGGACAAAGGAAGCCGCAGGTGCCCTCATAAGTGTGATGCAGCGGAAGGACGGAAAGGAATTTGTCTGAAGGGTAAATGGTCAGCTTACTCGTCATTGCCATCAGGTTTGAAGCCAGGTTAAACTGGCTGAGCATAACTCCTTTGGCCCTGCCGAGTGAACCTGATGTAAAAATAATCTCTGCAACACGGTTAGGGTCTATCTTCGGCAGGGACGAAATATCCGCAGGGGGATACTTCTGGATCAGGGCTACCATACTGTGCGTGCCCGGTTCGGAAGTCTGATCCATTGAAATATAAGTTTTAAGTTTCTTCAGGCTCTCGCCGATCTCATAAATCATATTTGCATACGACTTAGAAAAAATAATTGCTTCCGCTTCAGATTCGTGAAGTATGTTAAGTATCTCATCCTTACTTAACCCTTTATCAATCGGGACAACAACGTGATCAAATGTCATACAAGTCAGGTAACCTATTCCCCATTGCACCCTGTTCTCCCCGATAACAGCAATATGCGTCCTCGGTTTAATATCCAGATTTCTAAGCGCGCTCCCCAGCCGCAGGACTTTATCGAGAAGATTCTCGTATGAAACGGAATTGATCTCGTAATCGGTGAGATCAATGAGAGCATTTTTGTTGTTGTGATGCTTTGCCACCGTTATAAGCATATCCTGAATAGAATTGATTTTAGGATAATAAGGTGCTGTTAAATCCATACTGAATCCGATCTAAGGTTAATAATTGAGAAAAGAGTCTTCATTGAAGTATCGCGAGGCATTTGTCCATATCGTTTATCAGATCATCAATATTTTCCAGGCCGACTGCGATACGTATTCCCCCGGGATTAATACCTGCCTCGAGCAATTTATCTGCCGGTATTACAGAATGAGTCATCGATGCCGGATGCTCAATAAGAGTGCGCGTATGGCCAAGGCTTACTGCTAATGTCATTGTATAAGCGTTCTTAGCCGCGTAATTCATAAGCTTTCTGCCGTTCTCCTTTTTTTCGGCATTATCTTTCCCCTTCACTACGAAATAGATAAGACTGCCCGGCGCAAAATTACCGGAGAAATCCACCATCTGTTTCTTCGCAGTTTCGTAATATTTACAGGAAGGAAGCCCGGGGTAATTAACTTGTTCTATCGAAGGATTATTACTCAAATATTCGGCAAGCTTCCGGGCATTTTTTATCTGTCGTGAGATCCGCAGGTGGAGAGTCGGAAGGCCGTAAGTCAATATTGTCCAGGCTGCTTTCGTCCCTAATACCGCTCCGAAATCCTTACGCACGAGCAGAAGCAGATCGTGGAATCGTTTTGGCCCGATAACAACACCGCCCATATCTGTCCCAAACCCTCCAATTCCCTTGGTCAGGGAATGGACTGTAAAATGGGCGCCGAGTTCAATCGGCCTCTGGCAATACGGCGTGGCAAAAGTGTTATCAACTACAATATAAATTTTATCATCATCGCTGCGGTCTCTGTTCAGAATGTCAACTTTCTCCCTTACAGCCGCAATGTCAATAATATCCAGTGTCGGGTTGGCCGGAGATTCGAAGTAAATTACTCTGGTATTAGGTGTTGCTGTTTTATGAATATTTTCAGGATCCGTAAGATCGATCTGCTTTGTAATAATGTTATATCTGGGATACCAGTTATTTAGCAGAGAGAAAGTGCAGCCGTACATAGTTTTGTGGGCAATAATCTCATCCCCGGTCTTTGTGAGTACCCCGAGGATTCCGGAAATGGCTCCCATACCTGTAGCAAAAGTAACCGCAATTTCACCTTTTTCAATATAGGCTAAATTTTCTTCCAAAATGTTTTTATTGGGCTCGCCCAATCTGTCATAAATATAAATCGGCAAGGCACCTTCCGGCGTTCCTTCAGTATTCGCGAATTCACTAAATCCTTCAGCGCCTCTCTCGACCGAATCGAGGCGGAAAATCACTGAAGAAGACATCGGGGCTACTACGTGGTGGGAATAATCCCACTTATTTGTTGTGTCTTTACCATAAATTAGGTGGGTTTCCATCGAATATTTTGTATCATCAACTCCCGGCGGCTTTTCTTTGGACTCATTTTTTTCCAGGTCAGAGTTCATACTCGTACCTTTCATAAAAAATTATTAACATATCAATATTAAAATTACTAATATATTGCCAAATATACACCTTACTTTTGAGGGCTGATCGATGAGCTCTCAGACAGAGAAATCAAAATTTCCTTATGGAATTCATCGATCTGCCTGGAGCTTCCTTCATAATTGTTTGCGATAAAGGAAAAAACGATTAATCTGTTTTCAGGATTAAACAGATAGCCTGTAAATGCCCTTACACCATTTATCAGCCCGGATTTAACGTGAAGCTTTTTCTCCAGGATTGTCCCCTTTCCGTACTGCTTAAATCCGCCCTGATCATTCTCGTCCCCGGCTAAGGGGAAAGAATCAAAATAGGGCTGAAAATTCGGACTCCCGGTCATAAAAGCCAGCACATCAGTGAGCATTCTCGCGGTCACGCAATTGTTCCTTGAAAGTCCGCAGGCATCGTAAAGATCTGCCCCTTCAGAAGATATATTATTTCCGCTTAAGAATTTATTAACCTGTGATAGCCCTGATTTGTAAGTGTAATCGGAATCCTGCAATGAAACCAGGAGCGCTAACATTTGCTCCGTATACAGATTATTACTCCTCTTATTGATCAGCCTGACTATATTCTGAAGTTTCGGAGAATAAAAAACGCAGAATTGGTTTATATTTGATGCCGGTTCAATTGAAATTTTCACTCCCGAAGTGTCGCTAAACCGGATACCATTCTGAATCATTCTTCGCATCAGCAGTTCGCCAAAAAATTTCGCCGGATTAGGAAGGCTCCCCTTAATTGAAAACTCAGTCACACCGGCAGGTATTGTTCCCTTTGCGATAAGTTTCTTTTCGGCCGGAGAGAAATAGATATAGGCGTTATCGCCGCTGCCGGTGTCACCTGTAGATACATAATTTACAAATTCAATCCCGGGGAGTTCAGGTTCTGTCCCTAAAATCTCCGTCGGATCAGCAGGATTGTTCCCGGGTTTGAAATATAGAGTGTACAGATTCTCATTGACTACGAGCGTGGATACACCCGTGCCGTAATAATTACCAACATCTATCCACGGCCAGTAATCGGGAACAAGATGTTCCTCGAATGCTGCCGTGTTAATAACTATGTTTCCGCTAATTCGTTTAATGCCGAAAGCACTAATTTTCTCTGTTATTATACTGATTACCGAATCCAAATCAGGACAATCCTCAAATCTGTCAGATGCGAAAGACGGATCTCCGCTTCCTTTGATAATCATATTACCTGTTATTTCACCGTTCCGGATTTCTCCATCGTAACCAACTTCAGTTCTGAAACGGTAATCCGGACCAAAGCGGTGCATAACTGCAGCCGTTGTCAAAATCTTCATATTCGACGCCGGAGCAAGTTTAAGTTTAGAATTATAATCAATCAGCGGAAGCGTATCATCCGCAAATCTGGCGTATAATCCCCAGGATGCCTGTGACAGTTCAGCGCTATTTTTATATATTGTGATTAGCGAATCAACGGCAGGTAAAGTTTGCGGAATGATGGAGAACTGAAAGCAGACTAATAATAAAATGATGATTTTAATTCTCATAATAATCCGGAAGAAATCGTGACTGGACTGGTGTTAATTAAAAAATACTTAATAAATTTAGCCATTATTTATTAAATAACTCTGTTGAATTGATATGAGCAAAGCTGAACCGCGCCGGGCGCTTGCATTAGATGCACTAAGGGGATTCGCAATTTTAACAATGATCCTTTCAAGCAGGATACCTTTTGGCGTATTACCCGGCTGGATGTACCACGCTCAGGTCCCTCCGCCTGCCCACAAATTTAATGCGTTTATTCCCGGGATAAGCTGGGTTGATCTTGTCTTCCCGTTTTTCCTTTTCTCAATGGGCGCAGCCTTCCCTTTCGCGTTATCCAGGAGAATCGGCGACGGGACCCCAAAACTGAAAGTTATCTGGCAAATAATTTACCGCGGCATTTTATTAATGTTCTTTGCGGTGACCATTCAGCATATTCGCCCGCATATTATTGATCCGGCACAGCCAACATCAGCGCTGCTGCTGGCAGTCCTGATGTTTTTATTCACTGTTTTGTTTTTTCTGCGTTACCCCGACAAAATAGATAAGAAAATATCAGCGTCACTTAAGGCCATTGGATTATTGGGGCTTGTTATTTTTCTCGCGGTGATTCAATATCCCGATGGTTCCGGATTTTCGATCCGAAGATTCGACATTATTATCCTTGTTCTGTCCAATGTTGCAATCGTCGGATCGTTGATATGGTTCTATACCCCCAACAATTTATTTCTGAGGGTAGGAATAATGGGAATGGTTATCGCCATCAGGCTCGCGAATTCTGTTGAAGGAAGTTGGATTCAGGAAATCTCCGCTCAGTATCCTTCATACCTGTTATTTCAGTTGAATTTTCTAAAGTACCTGCTTATTGTCATCCCGGGCACCATTGCGGGAGATATTATCCTTAAATGGATGTCTTCAGAAGAAAAAGCAGATGAGACTCCGGGTATCGCGGTATCACATAGCGTTATGATTGTCTTTATGATGGTGTTTTTAATACTGCTGAATCTCGTCGGACTTTATTCCCGGCTGGTCGAATGGACAGTAATCGTCAGTTTTATTAGTGGGCTGTATTGTCTTTATTTGCTAAAAGGCAGTTCCAACTCTTTCGAGAAGATGATTAAGCCGTTATTTCAGTGGGGATTTATATGGCTTATTACAGGACTTCTGCTGGAACCATTTGAAGGAGGTATCAAGAAGGATCACTCTACTATCAGTTATTACTTTTTAACGAGCGGGCTTGCGGTCGCTCTTATGATCGCATTTTTTATTATGGAAAAAGTCCTCGGTCTCCGGAAATGGATACAGGTTCTGATCGACAATGGCCAGAACCCGATGCTGGCATACGTAGCAGGAACGAATTTACTTACTCCGGTCGTTACCCTGACTTATCTGGATCAGGGCCTTCAAAAAATATTTATAGGGCCCTGGCCGGGAGCGCTGAAGGGATTAATTGTGACTTCTCTCCTCGCGCTGGCTGTAAGCTTTTTTACCAGGAAGAAACTATTCTTACGGACTTAATCATAGAATTACGGGTTGGTCCTTTTTGTTCCCGTTTTTTTGTGTGTCGTTGAATGCACCTATTATATCAAACGGGAGTTCTTCTTCGCAGTAAAAAGGTTCACCAAAGTCTTTACCTATCCGAAAGCCGTAAAATCTGGCCCTTGCCTGAATATAGTCGAAAAATCCTGGCTGGCTTATGAAAGTATCCGGTTCTTTACTTGAAGGATCAAAAAACTGTGATGAATATGCATTAACCGCCTTCATTTTAGTTTCAAAGGTATCGCTTATATCTACGATTAACTTCGGCTCAAAGGCATATGTGGACATATAATAAAATAATTTTTCCGGCCTGAAGGCTTCTTGCGGGCTGTCTTTCTCAAAGGTTAAAATTTTTGCAAGTCCGCTGAAGAAATAAGCTTTCTTAACGAGCAGGCTGAGCGCGATGTGGTCAGGATGCCTGTCATTAAAATAAGGTGCAAAGATAAACTTAGGTTTGTATTTACGCATACCAATGATGACGCTCATCAGATTTTCTTTGGTATCGCTTATCTCCCCGTCCTTCACGTGGTAATTTTCACGAACCGTGAGCTTGAGCAGTCCCGCTGCCCTGAACGCCTCGGTTTGACGGATTTCAGTGTTTCCCCTTGTGCCCATTTCTCCTTTTGTCAGATCGATTATCCCGACTTTCATACCTTCACCGGTGAGTTTAGCAATCGTTCCTCCCATCCCTAACTCAGCATCATCAGGATGAGCGGCAAAAATCAGCGCGTCTAATTTCATATCCTCAAAAAATCAATTATTTATGATCGTTAAATTAAGCAATCAGACAGAAAAATAAAGATGAATAATTATACGATATTTTTTGTGTATTTCATTATAGATTTATAACTTGAAAGCCTAATCTGCAATTCGTGTTACTAAAAAATCAAGGATTCTATGAAAAAAGCGCTACTTTTTTTCTGTCTCTTTATGATCACCGCATCAGTTTTTCCTCAGGATTATCTCTGGGAACTGAAACAGTCGGGAACAAGTCTCGGGAATCCCGTGGATTACCGTACTAACAAACCTGATGTTGTTTTCTACGGCTCCGTGGACAGAGTTTATGCGAGCCACAACAGAGGAGAATCGTTCACCGCTATCGGAACCGCGATAAGCGGCTCGACAAGAATTAAAAATATTATTTTGTCAACGAAGGATTCTTCAACGATGCTTGTCGCGTTTGAGAGAAGCCCTGCTGACCAAATCGTGAAGACGACGAATTACGGTCAAACCTGGACCGTCAGCCTGGATAATGCCTCTTTCTCCTATTTCGGTATACCAATGACGCCTGATCCTTCCCACCCGGATACGATATATACAATGACCGGAAACTCGTTTTTAAGGAGTACGGACTTCGGAGGAACCTGGACTACTATGGCAACAGGGATGTCATTCTCGGTGCCTTGCGATATAGAGGTTTTTCCTGACTCCTCCAATATTGTACTGGTAGGTGACAACGGAACAGGAATTTTCAGGAGCGTTGATTATGGTGCAACCTGGACTCAAGTTTTCGTCACAAGCGGTGAAATTCCGACCATATCAATTGATCACATAAATCCTCAGAATGCAATTGCTACGCGTTGGGGCGGCGGCGGCGGATTCCTTAAATCAACCAACCACGGATTGACCTGGACCCCGATCACATACTTTAGCGGAAAGAATATGTGGGGCGTTGATTATAACCCTTTCAACTCAAGGATGTATATCACGGGACAATACTCGGGCGGACTTATCTATTTAACCTATGATGATGCCGCATCCTGGATCACGACGACTATTTCGGGCAATAACTATTCAGTTGTAATTGTAGATTCTGCAACAATTTATGCCGCTCAAAGCAATGGTTTTTATAAGCTGCGCCTACCTGCCGTTCCTGTTGAATTAACCTCGTTCAGTTACAAGTTATCAGGTTCCGGTATTACCCTCAACTGGAGTACCGCTACCGAGAAAAATAATACCGGGTTTGAAGTTCAGGTAAGTTCAGACGGAAGCGATTTTAACACGGTTGGTTTTGTACAAGGCAGTGGTACAACGACGGAAAGGAATAACTACTCATTCAATTATGAAAACTTTGAAACATCTGATCTTCATTTCAGACTTAAACAAATCGATTTTAACGGGAACTTTGAATATTCGCAGGTCATAAAGATTAACGCTTTCCAGCCAGAGGGATTCGAGCTGCAGCAGAATTATCCGAATCCGTTTAACCCGTCAACCAAAATATCATTCTCGCTGCCGGAGACGGGAAATTTAAAATTGTCGGTATTCAGTCTAAGCGGAGAAAAAGTCACGGATCTGTATACCGGACTGATGGATGCAGGGTTCCACACAATAAAATTTAATGCGAATGATCTTTCAAGCGGGATTTATTTTTACCGGGCTGATTTTTCCGGTGTCAGCGGAAAACGTTTTACCGAGACAAAAAAATTAACTTTGAACAAATAAATTCCTTCAGTATAAAATGAGAACCTGGTCAGTTTTAATAGCCCTTTTCATAAGCGTTGCAATTTATTCATCTGTAACACACATCCACGGTATAGTCGGTGTTACCAAACTCAATGGCGAAGGATGTGTCTGTCACGACTTTGCGTGGACAAGCAATGTAAATGTAAGAATCACCGGGCCTGATTCGGTTCTCGCAGGCAGTCTTGTGCAGTATAAAATCAGAATCGTCGGAGGCCCCGGTATTTCCGGTGGTTTTAATGTCGCCGCGCGGGCAGGCGCACTTTCGGTTTTTGATTCAACTTCCGTATTTATGGATAATGAACTTACCCACAACTCGCCAAAATTATTTTCTAATGATACCGTCTCCTGGACATTTAATTACCGCGCTCCAAATACGGTTGGCTGGGATACGATATATTCCGTGGGTCTGAGCGCAAACAGGGATTCAATGCCGACCACAGATGATAAATGGAATTTCGGGCCAAACTTCCCCGTCAAAATTGTTTCACAAATCCCGGTCGAACTTTCCTCTTTCAGCGCTTCCACAAATGAAAGCAATGTAATACTGACCTGGGTTACGGTAACTGAAACAAATAACCGCGGTTTTGAAATTTACAGGAATGACGGGGCAACAGAAGAAAAAATAGGATTTGTAAAAGGCGCCGGAAATTCATCGGAGTACCGCTCCTATAGTTTTGCGGATAAAATTAGAATATCAGGTACTTTTTATTACGTTCTTAAACAAATAGACTTTGACGGATCTTTCAGAAATTTCCGGTCAAATTCGGTCGATCTGACACCTCCCGCCGAATTCTTGGTTTACGCAAATTATCCGAATCCTTTCAATCCGGAAACATCCGTATCGTTTTCAATTCCTGTGAACGGCAATATTAAATCGGAAATATTTAATTCCGGAGGTGAACTCGTCGAAACAATTGTGAACTCAACATTTGAATCCGGTTATCACAAAATCAATTGGTATGCAAAAAACAGGCCGTCGGGAATATACTATTGTAAGATCGATTACACCTCCCCGCTAGGTTCATTTAGCAGAATCACGAAGTTAGTGCTGGCGAAATAGTGAAAAAGCACTTTTACTTTATTTTTATTTCAGTTTCTCTTGGTTTCTTTGCTATTGCATTTTCCACTTTCAGCCACAGAGTTAAAAGAATTAACTGCACCGAACTAAATGGGGCCGGATGCGTGTGCCACGGCGTAATAGCCAACGACAGTGTTAAAACCTGGGTAACCGGGCCTGCACAACTTGAAACAAATCAAACCGGATTTTACCGTGTTTATCTTGCAGGAGGCCCTGCTCTCGGGGGCGGGCACAATGTGGCAGTAAGATATGGGATGATGTCAAC